>JAFQNY010000022.1 GCA_017395765.1 bacterium | reverse complement strand
GGCCGTAACCGCTACCAGTGGCAGCTCCCCCGCCGATAGGGTTTGAGCTTGTTACGAATGGGTAAGTTCCGTAATCAATGTCAAGCATAACGCCTTGAGCACCTTCAAAAAGTATGGTTTTATCTTTAAATTTTGTTAATAAATCTTGCCACTCAAAACAAACATAAGGTTTAAATAGTTCTGCGTACTTTTCGCATAAAGATAAGATGCAGTCTTTTGTATAAGCTTCTATACCATAAACTTTTTCCAAAGTTTTATTTTTTATAGGAAGTATCATTTCGATTTTTTCATTTAGCGCATCAAGAGAATATAAATCTTGAATCTTAAATGCAATTCTTGACATTTTGTCTGTATATGTCGGTCCGATACCTCTTTTTGTAGTACCGATTTTACCTTTGCCGGAGTTAGCTTCTGACCAACCGTCAACTTCAATATGATATGGCATTGTTATAGTCGCTAGCGGAGATATTTTTAGATTAGTAAAGTCAACCCCTTGGCTTTTCAATTCGTTTACTTCTTTTTCAAAAGATTCCGGATGAATAACTGTTCCTGTTCCAATCAAACAAGTTGTATTTTTGTATAAGATTCCTGAAGGAATGAGGTGAAACTTGTAGGTTTTACCGTTAGCCACAACTGTATGTCCGGCATTGCAACCTCCCTGATATCGAATGATTAAATCAGCTTTTTGAGCTAATAAATCTGTGATTTTTGCTTTTCCTTCATCGCCCCATTGAGCACCTATAACAACTGTGTTTTTCATTTATACTCCTCATTCAACTAAAAAGCCGGTTATAATCCGGCTTGAAATTTTTATCCGTTAGTCTTAGCAGCTTTTTGTTTAGCTTGTACATCTAACATTGAATTATGTGCCATCATATAAACCGAACAGATTTTATAATTTTTTAAATACCAAGCACAATTCTCTTGCATGCATACAATTTCGACTTGCGAGCCGACACTCATAAGCGGGCATAAAGGTATTGTTTTGTCTTGTGTAGCCATTCGATATCTCCTATATTTTTTCTGCCATTTTTAATAAATTACAATTTTCACTACGTTTTTTTTCAATATCTTTGTAAATCTTTGTTCTGTTGATTACTTCATCAAAATCTATTTTGTGAGCATCAAAATCCGGTCCGTCAACGCAGGCAAATTTAGTTTCGCCGCCGACTGTTACTCTGCAAGCTCCGCACATGCCTGTGCCGTCAACCATAATCGGATTCATGCTTGCTTCTGTATAAATTCCTTTATCTCTGGTTAATTCCGCTACCGCTCTCATCATTGGCATTGGCCCGACAGCAATTGCATAATCAACTTTTTCAGCTTTTATAATTCTGTCCAAAACTTGAGTTACAAATCCTTTTTCACCTAAAGAACCATCATCTGTTGTTATGTATAACTCAGAGCATGCCTCTTTCATCTTGTCTTCCCAAAATATTAAATCTTTTGTTCTGGCACCCATAATCATATAAACTTTGTTACCGGCTTCTTTAAAAGCTTTTGCTATTAAGTAACATGGTGCTGCACCGTAACCTCCGGCAAGGCAAACAACTGTTCCGTAGTTTTTTATATGTGTAGGTTGCCCCAATGGGCCGACTATATCAACTAATTCATCTCCGATATTGAGTTCTGCCAGTTTCTTTGTTGAATAACCAACTGCCATGAAAACAATCGTAAGGGCGCCGGTAGTTTTATTAACATCGGCAATGGTTAAGGGTACTCTTTCCCCGTTCTCTTCTGCTCTAAATATTATAAACTGTCCTGCTTTTGCATTTCTGACAATGTATGGCGCCTCAATGGTTAATTCATATTGGTTCGGACAAAGTTCTTTTTTATTGAGTATTTTATAGCCCATTTATTAGCCCTTTTCTTACAAGTATAATGATATCACAAGTTTAATAAATTGTATATATTTTATTTGGCAAATTTACAGCCACAATAATTTTGTCGATACAGTTTTAGTTCTTTGGATAAATTGTTTGTTTTTAAGAATCCGTCTTTTTTCTTAAAATCTATGGCTAAGTATTGATTCGAAATTGCCAATCCCAGTTCGCTGATTTTTTGAAAGTTCTTGTGAGGGCTAATTACAAGTGATGTTGTAAAGCTGTCTATTCCCAATTCTTGAGCCTTTTTAAATGTTTTTAATAATCTTAGTTCAATACACTTGTCACAACGCTTGCCTCTTTCCGGTTCGTTCTCTAAACCCGAAACGTAGTTTAAATATTCTTGAGGGTTATATTCTTCTATAATAAGCTCTACTTGGTGGTGTTTACATAAAATCTGTTGAGCTTCGAGTCTTCGGTTAAATTCTTCTATGCTGTCGATATTAGGGTTACAAAAATAGACAACAGGATTATATCCCATTTCTTTTAATAGAGAAATGGGATATCCTGAACAAATTGCACAGCATGAATGCAGTAATATCTTTTTATTTTCGTTTTGCACCATTATCTTCCAACAGTTTTTTTAGTTCGTAGTATGGTTTGATGCCGACAATCCTTTCTCCGTTTATAAACATTGTCGGAGTTGCATCAATTTCCAATTCTAAACTTGCTTTTTCAACGTCTTTATTCAAGGTGTTTGAAATTTCGTCAGAATAAAAGTCCTTATAGAATTTGTCTTTATCTAAATTGAGTTCTTCAATAAGTTTGTCAAGCTTTGCAGTACTTTTAGGTTGATTTTCATACAATAAAGAGCTCATACCCCAATAATCACCCTGTTTTTTTGCTGCGAGAGCTGCTTTAGACATAAAACACGCATTTGGATGCATATTTATTGTTATATAAGAGTTACATGCTTTATCAAAAGGTATATTGTTATGATTTACTCTTATATTTTTATATTCTTTTACGGCTTGGTGTAACATTATATTTTGGATATAACATAATGGGCAAACGTAGTCAGAATACAATTCTATTACAATATCTCCGTTAGGATTTCCTAAAATGTTTCCGTTAATTCGATAAGGATTTTTTTTCATTTTTCTGTATTTTGTAAAAGCTTTACTTCTTTTTATATGCGGAACAAAGTCTAAAGAAATACCGCTATAAGCAAGAAATCCAGAAAATAATAAAAGAAGAACAATAAAAGTCTTAGTATATTTTTTTACTCCGTCAATAAAATCGAAGAAAGTTGTTTTTATACCTGTAAGGAAATTTTTTGAATTAAATCCTGAAGCGACTAATGCAATAATAAGGTTTATAAAATATGTTACTAAACATAAGATGCAAATCTTGTGGATTTTAAATAAACTAATTCCCGCTAATATCATTGAACAAGCAAACGCAATTGCTCCCAGAGTTGAAATATACGCTTTAGGATCTTTAAAAACCTCTAAAAACTTTAAGAATTTGCATTTTTTTAATTTATCAACAACGGTTAAAAATAAAATTGTTAAGTAAAAGAAAATTCCCCAATAAGCAAGCGGGATTCCTAAAAATTGGGCATAATTTGATCTTGCTGCTCCGTCGCAATCAACAAATTCATTAATGGAGCAGAAGCTCGGTAACGCATATTTATCAAAAACAGCTGTATAATATATAAATGCTAAATCTATTGCAAGCCCTAAACCTATAATTGCCAGAATTTGTATTGCTATATTTTTTTTATCAATATTCATATAACCAACTCCCTTGTGTATCTGTATTAATTCTAGTGGATAATAATATTTTTTCAATAATATAAATAACAGGTTAGTTTAAGAATAATTACCTAAGCGTAATTAACTATAATAACTTAATAAATAATATTAAGTTTTGTAAAAAAAATGTAAAAATCGGGCAATTTTCTTAATATTTCTTAACAAAACACTTGAAGTTTATATCCTGATGATATATATTGAGTATATAAGGATTATGTGTTATGTCGTTTTTAATCCTGTGTGTTACCCCATTATTATTACGGAGCTATATTATGAATCAACAAGTTAGTATGAAAAATTGTGGTATTACAAACCCAGCAAGAAGCGGTTATGTTGCTATAACATCTGAATCTTGTGATATGGGAAATTATTTAAGAAAAATTAATAGTATTAAATCTTTAGATATTAATGAAGAAAAAGAAATCGCAAAAAAAGCAAAAGCAGGTGATTTAAATTCAAAGAAAATTTTAGTACAAGCTAATCTTAAATTGGTTTTATCGATAGCAAGAAAAGCTATTCATGTTTCAAAACTTCCATTGGTAGATTTAATACAAGAAGGAAACCTTGGATTAATGGTCGCAGTCGAAAAATTTAATCCTGATTTAGGGTACAGATTTTCAACATATGCTGCCTGGTGGATCAAACAAGCTATGTTTAAGGCTATTTCTGAACAATCTTACTGTATGAAAATTCCTGTTTACATTCAAGAAACATTATCTAAATTCTCAAAAGTTAAAGCAGAAATGGAGAATACTTATAACTGTGCTGTTACAAATAAAGAAGTTGCACAAAAAATGAATATTGAGCCTGAAAAGATTAATACATATTTATCTGCATATAATTCAACAGTATCAATTGAAGGTAGTTTTGACGGCAAAAATGGCAGTGAACTTTCAGTTGCTGATGTTGTTGCTGATGAAAAATCAAATGTCGAGGAGTGTGTTGAATTAGAAGAATTAAAAAAAGAAATTTCAAATGTTGTTTCAACATTGAAAGAAAGAGAACAAACCGTTATTAAAATGAGATTTGGTCTTGAAAACTTCACTAAAACAACACTTGAGGATATTGGCAAACTTTTCGGCGTGACGAAAGAATGTATTCGTCAAACCGAAATGAGAGCCTTGAATAAATTAAGAGCTAAACTTGTTTAAGTTAAAGTGGTTTTAAGTCCGGCTAATTCAAAAAACAGTTTTGAAAACGGATGTGATGAACGTCCAAGAGAGACTGCTTGAAAAGCCTGATTTACCGTGTTTTCGACAACGCCCCAGTTCTCAGAATTGGCAACAGGTCTATAACTGACGGAGCCTTGTGTGATACATCTTTGATTTCTGTCTGAACGTACAAATTCTGTTAAACCGGGCAAATCTTTACAACGCCACTTTAAATTTTCTCCTTCAAACAATCTGCCCCAAGTCATTTGTCCTTTTTTATCCATAATCATTTCTAACGAAGTTCTGTAAGGAACGGCGTCGTCCCAGCTTCCTCTATCCAAACCATCTTTTATTGCGATTCGTATTTTTGAAGGATCGGTTCTGTCTACTTGATAACCCAGATACATTGTTCCTCTGTCGGTTTCTATTTGTATTTTAGAAGGCGCAACCATTCTTGAACCTTCAGGTAATTTATCTAAACGATTTCTTAAAAAATATTTAACTCTGTTTGCAATATGATCAATCGATTTTTCTCCGCCTTCTGCGACTGTTCTTGATAAATGAACGGTATCTCCGATTGCATCTGCGACTTTGGTCGGAAAAACTTGAGTTGCTTTCCCTCCTTTTTGTGCAACCGTGTCTGCCACTGTTGTAACTACTTCTCTAACAACTTTTGTAATAACTTTTTGCATGATATATTATCCTCCCGTATTTAATTCCCGATGTATATATAAAGTTTTTATAGCTTTTAAAATTGATAAAACATTACAATTTTGTAACATTATGTGATTCGTGTTAGAATTAACATATGGAATATAAATGGCTAAATCAGGATAATAACGATAAAGTTATAGTTTTTTTTAACGGATGGGGGATGGATGAAAGTGTTGTTAAACACCTCTGTTCGGACAGTTTTGATGTTTTAATGTTTTATGATTATAATTCATTAAATACAAATTTTGATTTTAAAATTTTAAACTTATATTCAAAAAAATATCTTATAGCGTGGTCTATGGGAGTAATGTGTGCGTCTTTATTCAATAATATTATATATGATAAGAAAGTAGCGATAAACGGAACTCTTTTGCCGATTGATGCTAGATACGGAATAAATCCAAAAATATATGAATTAACAATTAACGGCTTTGGTGAAAACAGTTGTCAAAAGTTTGTTAATAATATGTTTGATGAAAATGATAAAGAATTGTATTTTGGAAATAACAGAACTTTTGAAAATGTTTACAACGAATTGATTGCATTAAAAAATTATAAACCGGTTTTGGATTTTAAATATGATGATGTTTTAATAAGTAATAATGATAAAATTATTCCGACAAAAAATCAGAGTGCTTTTTGGAATCAAGAACCAAACCTGGAAGCAGCTCATTGTCCGTTTTTTAAATATACGAAATGGAGTGAGTTGCTATGAATAAAGAATTAATCAGGTCCAGATTCAGTAAAAACTTAGTGACTTATCATGAGAATGCAAAAATACAAAAACGAATGGCTGAAAAGTTAGTTGATTATTGTAATAAAAAATCATATCCAAGAATATTAGAAATTGGTTGCGGAACGGGTTTTTTAACTGAATGTGTTAATAATAATATCGAATTCGAAAGCTATGTTGCTATAGATATAGTTAATGAATGTTCTGTTTTTTTAGAAAAGATAAATCCTAATATAGTTTTTAAACAAGCTGATATTGAAGCGTTTTTAACCGAAGATTTGTCTCAGTACGATTTAATAATTTCTAATGCAGCTTTGCAGTGGGTTGAGGATTTTGAAAAAACAATTACAAATTTGATAAATAAATTAAATCCTGAAGGAGAACTTATTTTTACAACATTCGGGAAAGAAAATTTTAGAGAGATTTTCCAAATATTGGGGACAACTTTGGATTATTATTCAAAAAAAGAGCTCTTTGATATGTTTGAAAGTTATAAAAATTTTTCAGTGGATGAAGAAGTTCATATTGTAGCTTTTGAAACCCCTAAAGATGTGTTAAAGCACTTGCAATTAACAGGTGTAAACTCTATTGAGAATGTGCATTGGACTAAAAAAGATCTTCGAAGTTTTGAAAATATGTATGCGAATTTTTATTCCAAAAGACCGACTTTAACCTACAATCCCCTATATGTACATTTTAGCAACCAGTAAAATAAGACACTTGGGTAATATTATGTGCCATGTTGCTATTGTAGAATATGGTTACTGAATTATTACTTGGAGATTGGTTTTGGATAGGTTAAAAAATACAAAAAACAAAGCTTTAAAAGCATCGTTTATGTCTGAATCATTGTTTAAAATGCTTTTTAAAGATTGTCCTGACGGATATATTTATAAAGATTCAAATTTGCAATATAAATATGCAAATGAGTCGTTCTGTAAAATTTTTGGGATTAAAAATTTTGAAAAAATTATAAATAAAAATGAAATGTTTAATTTGTCTGAAGAGAATAAAGAGTTAATTAAAAAAGTTAATGATACTGTTGCACTTGAATTACGTTCCATAAATTTTATTATGAATTTTTGTTCTGGTGATAAGGAAAAAATATTAAATATAACTACAACTCCCATTATTGATAATGGAATATTTTCCGGAATAATAAGCTTAATTAAAGACATCACCTATGAAGAAAAAATTAAAGAAAAGTTTGTTTTTAAGCATTATCAATTGAAATCTTTGCTTGAAAATGTTCCGTTAATAATATATATGCAAGATAAAGATTTAAATTTTGTTGCTGGGACAAAGCAATCAAAGCAGTTTGTTGATTTTGGTTATGATTATACTAACGATATTCATTTAAATTGGAATAATTTTAAGAATGAAAACTCTTCTGAAAGTTTGCATGTTTTAAAAGCAAATAAGCCATTAATAAAAGAAAAGCAAATCCAAGATAATAAGGGTTGTCCTCATTGGTATAGAATATGTAAATTCCCGATTCGGGATTTGAAATGTAATGTAAACGGTTTGATAACTTTTGCTGATAATATTGATAATGCTAAGCAATTGCAAAATCAACGAGAAACCTTTGTTGCAACATTGGGCCATGATTTGAAAAACCCGACACTTGCTCAAATTAGAAGTTTGGAATTATTGCTCAATGGAAGTTTTGGAGCTTTAACGTCAGCTCAGTCAGAATTGGTTGAAATGATTTTAGACTCTTGCCGATATATGAACGGAATGCTAGCGTCATTATTAACAACGTATAGAAATCTTGACGGAATTATAAAATTACAATTTGAAGAATTTTCTTTTCCGGATTTAGTTACTGAATGTGTATCGGAAATGATTTATGTAGCCAAGGATAAAAATATTAAAATTTCTATTAATTCTTCTTTTGATACAGAAGTTATAAATGCTGACAGAGTTCAGCTTAAAAGAGTAATAATGAATCTTTTATCAAACGGAATAAAGTATGCTTACAAAGATAGTTTTTTAATCTTGCGAATAAAAGTTTCCGACAAACAGGCGGAATTTGAATTTGAAAACGAGAGTCCCTATATTCCGCTGGAAAAACAAAAAGCTATTTTTGCTCAATATGTTACATATGCCGGTAATTACAATGAATTGGGTATTGGCTTGGGATTATATGCTTCTCAAAAAATAGTGGAGAGTCATCAAGGTAAAATTTATCTCGAAAGCTTCACTGATAACAAAAACAAATTCGGGTTTAAAATTCCTACAAAGCCTAAACCCGAATGTTTTGAAAAAAATGTTTATTTTTAAACATTAACAACAGAATCTTTAATGATTTCCATTAACTTATCAACCATTAACGTCTCAAATCTTTGAGCGGTTTCTTTGTTAATAGCTTCAAATCGAAGAGTAAATACCGGTTCTGTGTTACTTTGACGAATTAAAGCAAAACCTCCCTCTTCAAAGACAATTCTCATCCCGTCAAGAGTAATTATTTCTTTAATTTTTGAACCGAAAAAAGAAGGGTCTTTTGATATTAATTTGTCAAAAGATTCAAGAGTTGATTTTTTTAATGAATTTGGACAAGATAATCGCACTTCTGAAGAACAGTACATTTTTTTGAACGGTTCTAACATATCTGAAATTTTAAAATCAGGATTTGATTTTTTCTTTTGAGCTAAAACTTCAATAATTCTGCAACCTGCATATACTGCGTCGTCAAAGCCGTAATATTTGTCTTTAAAGAAAGTGTGACCGCTCATTTCTCCCGCAAGAACCGCTCCGACTTCTTTCATTTTTGATTTTATATAACCATGTCCGGTTTTGCACATAACCGCAATTCCGCCCCATTCATTAATGGTATCATATAAAACTTGTGAACATTTAACTTCTGAAACGATTAAAGGTTTAATTCCTTTTGCGTTGTATTCTTTAATAATATCTTGAGCGTATATTAGCAACAGCTTATCACCTGTCATAGAATTTCCTTCGGAATCAATAACTCCTATTCTGTCGCTATCCCCGTCAAAAGCTATACCAATGTCAGCTTTTGTTTCCAAAACTGTTTTTTTAATATCAGTCAATGTTTTTTCGTCGCTAGGGTTTGGATGGTGATGAGGGAATCTTCCGTCCGGCATAGAATAAAGTTCTACAACTTCGCAACCTAATGCTCTGTATAATTTAGGAGCAACAACCCCGCCGGTAGCATTTGCTGAGTCCACAACAATCTTTAAACCCTCTCCTATCTTACCGAAAGTCTTAACCATTGCATCAATATAGTCAGGAATTAAATCGTAGGTTGTTAAGCTACCTTTTACCCCTACTGGTAATTGCATAGAGTATTCATTTTCGGTAAAAGATTTAACTTCTTTTATTTGCTCCTCGTTTAAAGATTGTTTTGCATGAGTCATCTTTAAACCGTTATATTGGCTTGGATTATGGCTGGCCGTAATAATTAATGCGCCGTCAATAGGAGCATATTTTGTTACATACGGCGGTAATCCGACAACTTCTGAATAGTATCCGATAGGAGTCGGAGCCAATCCTAAATCAACAACATTGGCGCCGGTTGATAAGATTCCTTCTATCAAAGATTCAGATAAACTTGGAGAATGCAATCTCGCATCTCTGCAAACAGTTACCCAAATCTCAGAATCTTTCTTTTCGGTTTGTTTTGATAAATATTTTATAAAACCTCTGCCTGTGTAATAAAAAATTTCTTCAGTGATATCTTCTCCGTAAATTCCTCTGATATCGTTTTTTCCAAAAGCGGATAAATTTAACATAAATACTCCCTTGTTTAATTTCTCTATAATATTATACTAGCATAAAAACTGTTTTATGTTGCTCAAAATAACACATCTGAGTATAATGAGACAATGAAGTCTGTAAATTTTAAGAATAGTCTTGGAATATATTTTGTTCTGCCTGCTGTTATCGGAACTTTAATTTTTATAATTATTCCTATTATTGCGTCTTTTTCCTTAAGTTTTTTTGAGTGGGATTTGTTGAATGAATTAAAATTTGTGGGGTTAAAGAATTATAAAGACATTTTAACCGATTCAACTCTTGTACAAATTGTTCTCAATACTTTTGTGTATGCGATTTCCACAACAATTTTTGCAGTTATCATTCCTTTTTTGATTGCTGATGTTTTGCGTGCTAAAATCTTTGGAAAGGAGTGGTTTAAAACTATATATTTTCTGCCTTTTATAACTCCTGCGGTTGTAATTGCTATTGTTTGGTCTTGGATTTTTGACCCTAATATCGGATTAATAAACAGTGTTTTTCATTCTGATTTAAAATGGTTGTTTGATGCAAAACTCGCAATGCCGATATTAATATTTGTTTCCGCTTGGAAGTTAATTGGATATAATATTGTTCTTTTTCTAACCGGATATACGACAATTAATCAAAATATTTATGAAGCTGCAAAAATTGACGGTGCAAGTTATTGGCAAACCTTCAACAATATATCAATTCCGTTAATGAAACCTACAATTTATTTTGTTATTCTTGTTACAGCAATTTCTTCTTTTCAAGTTTTTGACTTAATTTATATAATGACCGAAGGCGGTCCGCAAAATTCTACAAATGTATTAGTGTATTCTATTTATAAATATGCGTTTGAATATTTCGATATAGGAAAATCTTGTGCGTTAGCCTATATATTATTTTTAATAATTTTTATACCGGCATTGATTCAGCATAATTTGAGAATAAAAAAATAAAACTTTATATAAGTGCGATTTTGTTACCTGCTAAGTCAGCAGGTGGGTGAGTGCCTTAGAATATCCGTTTCCCACTGGCGATTTTAAATCGGTGGGTATACTTCGCAAACTATAGAGCTTACTCTCCCTTTTAGTAAAAATGTAGGAACAAAATAAACACCTATAT
>JAFQNY010000021.1 GCA_017395765.1 bacterium | reverse complement strand
TCTATCTGGTATTAGGATTACTCCTAATCTCTAGCGATTTTTTCAAGCTCGGCGGACACCTCAAACGCTTGATTCAATCTTGCATCCGACCGGGGGTTGCCTAGCCGATATCTCTCGATATCGCTGGTAAGCTTTTACCTCACCGTTGCACCCGTTCCTCTTAAAGAGGTGGTATATTTTCTGTGGTCCTATCCACCAGCTCACGCTGTCCGGAGTTTCTCCGGCGGTCTGTCCTTGGATGCACGGACTTTCCTCACTTTTTATAGCAGGTAGTTTTATTCAAGGATAAACCTCTAACTTCAAACTGCCTCTTTAAAGCGCGATTATCCGGCTACTTTATCCTTAAATATTATTTTACCACAACTTTTTCAACATCAAATAATGTTTTTAGCTTTAAAGCATAAATATTAGTTTTACCTAAAAGCGCCAATTTAACAGCATCTTTTTCTGTTGTGATAATATTACCTTCAACATTTTCTATATCAGATAAAACATATTGATGATGATCATCAAAAGTTATTTTTTCTTTAATCACATAATCATTTTCTAAAAATTGATAAAACTGTTCCGGCTGACCGATTGCCGAAAGTGCAGTAATTTCACAACCTTTTTCTAAATGCTCACCCGAAATAATATTATAAACATAATCAGGTTCTACTTTCCCGACAAAAGTTTCTATACCTTGCTTTTTCTCAAAAATTTTAGCTAATTTTTCCGCTTTGGAATGCTCTGTATTTTTACTTATAATGATAAATTTATCCACTCTTTTAAAATCCGGTTTTTCTCTCAGCGGTCCTGCCGGAAGTAAACATTCATTTCCAAATAATTTTTCCGAATCAGCTAAAACAATATTCAAATCACGATAAAGTTTTCTGTGTTGGAATCCGTCATCTAAGATAATTTTTGTTACACCTAAATTTTTGATAGCATGCTGACAAGCTTTATAACGATTAGAACAAGTTAAAACCGCACACATATTAAGATTTACCGCTAACCAATACGGTTCATCACCCGCCATATCAGCTTTATGATATAAATTTATACCATCCGATATTACATTTACGTTCTTATTATCTAATTTCCCTCCGTAACCACGAGAAACAATTGCTACACGTTCGCCTTTTTCAACAAAATAACGAGCAAACTCTGCTACTACCGGAGTTTTTCCGACACCGCCGGTTGTAAAATTTCCTACAGAAATAACAAATGCATCAACTTTTTTCGGTTTTATTAACCCTTTATCGTACAAAGCATTTTTAAACCAAACCCCCAAACCGTAAAACAAAGAACAAAATTTTAACAAGTTAAACAACCCACCCTTTGCCTCTTTGTCATAATGCATTTTTGTAATCTGAGTTTTTATATTCATCTTCGTTTACATCTTCCTTGGTAATTATTATAAATTGGTCTTTCCAAAGACGCAAGGTTATTAAATTAAAAAAACATAACCTAAATTGTAAACTTTAATTAAGAAATATCCGATAAATATTCACAAAATAAATTAAAAGTGTATGATATACATATGATGAATTTAGAGGATTTATACTCTGAAGTTCCACCGACGAAACTCAGAAATATAGATGAAAAGTTTTGTCCGGCGAGAACATCACCTTTCTGGCTCTGGGTCGCTGATAGGTTTTTTTACGGAATGCTTGAAGATAGATTTTATGCATTCCGATATAAGGGTGCAGAAAATTTTTATAAAAAAGAAGCTGATTGCCCTGTTATAATGTTTGCTCCGCATTCAAATTGGTGGGACGGAATTGTTGGTTATCATATAACTAACAGGATTTTCAAAAAAGAAATTCGGCTTATGGTAGAAGAGCTTAACAGATTTCCTCTGTTACGCAGAGCAGGTGCGTTCAATGTAAACAAAAAATCCGCACAAGCATCGATGGATGCAATAAAATATTCGGTCGATGTATTGGCAGATTTAAAAAGTGTCTTATATTTATTCCCACAAGGCATCATCAAACCGCCTAATTTCAGACCTATTGAACTGCAAACCGGTTTAGCATACATCGCAGAAAAAGCGGTTAATCGTTATGGCAAAGTGGCATTAATGCCAATCGCCGTTAATTATATGTTCTTAAGAGATAACAGACCGGAAGTTCTTGTAGAGATGGGTGAGCTTATTCGTCTTGAACCAGGGAAAATTGACAGAAAAGAATTTACAAAACATTTAGGCTTAACTTTACAAAGTTTATGCGATAAACAAATGTATGATATTAGCCAAGGCAACTTTAAGGGTTACGAAACTTTATTCCAACAAAAACTTAAATGGTACAGAAGAATTGAACAACGTCTAAAGAAGATTGAACCAAAGGCATCAGGGGTTTAATAAAACTTTCACAAAAATATTAACCTTTTAATTTACCCAAGATGTCAATAGAATATCACAACGAACTTCTTATTATATATATATGTATAATGAGTCTTTCGAAAATTTTCAGTACGACAGTTGTATTTCAAAAGGAATTTGTTCACTAAATCCCAAGATTTCAGCATTGCAAACAGTACTGGTATTATATTTAAGAAATTTCGCCAAATATGCAATCGAAATCCCTTATGAAAATATTGATGAAAATATAAAAAACTTTATATTGGAAACTATTGCCATTGCCATTTACAATACTGATTTTAGCGAAGAAAGTTTTATAAACATAGTTAAAAATTTCCGCAAATCTTTGCCGGAAATTATGCAACAATACTTTAAACTCTATCCGGAAACAGATATTGACAAAGAGAAATCAAAGCCATTAGAGCTATTTCGAGAAACTACTGATATAATCAAATCTATCAGATTCGGAGAAAAAATTTTTATCCGAGGTCAAGAAAACTTGCCTTCAAATATTAGAGATCTATATAATACCATGCTGGTTATAGCAAACAGCATCGCTATTAACCTTTTAGATTTAAAAACTTATAATAAAGATTCAGAACAAGGATTTTTGAGCATCCTTAAACTTTTAAGCAAGATAAATATTGAAGAACAAAGTATTGAACTTCTTAAAGAAGAAATTAATCAAGCAGCTGCTATCGATAAAGAACTTATGTTCTTATTGCACAAATGCCAAGAAGAAAAGTTCGGAGAACAAAGCCCAAGCGAGGTTTCATATTCTACAACTCCGGGAAAAGCCGTTTTAGTTGTCGGAAGTAATATCAAAGAACTTGAAGAAATCTTAGAGAGTCTTAAAGATTTTAAAATTGATGTTTATACACATGATGATATGATGTTGGCGCATACATTCCCAAAATTCCGCCAATACTCCGGACTCAAAGGTCAATTCGGATTGGGATTGGAAAGTTGCCTGATAGATTTTGCAACATTTCCCGGCCCGATAATTATTACAAAACATTCACTACGCAACATCGAAAACTTTTACAGGGGAAGACTTTTTACAACCGATAACAATATTCCCAAAGGAGTTATCAAAATTGTTAATAACAATTTTGATGAAGTTATCGATTCCGCTCAACAATCAAGAGGTTTTAAAACCGGAAAACAGTGTGAGAGCGTGAATATTGGTTATGACTATAAGTCCAAAATCGAAGAAATAGAAGAAAAACTTAAAACAAATAATTATAATCATATTTTTTTCATTGGACTTGACGGATATTCTCTGGAACAAAAAGTTTATTATGAAAAATTAATAAAAATTACTCCAAAAAATGTCTTAATAATATCTTTTTCATACAACAACAATCAAGAAAATTTAATCCATATTAATGCTTGTTTTGACTCCTTTAGCATACTTAGGTTTTTCGAAAAATTTAAAAACGACAATATTGGCAAAACCGTTTTTATTCCAAAATGCGAAAGAAATTCCCTATCTCAAATGATTTATTTTGCAAACACTCCAAATACAAATGTTTTTGTCGGGAAATGCTTGCCGATAATTCTTAACCCAACATTAATGCACACTCTCAATAAGCTGTTTAAAATAACTTTAACCACCTCCTCAAAGAAAGATATTGAAAGTCTTGATGGCATCAAATAGATTGTATATCATACAAATTTGATGTATATTGAAGATATTGAAGAGAGGTGCTGATGGAAAATTTTTCTCCCATAATCATTTTGGAATCTAATATCAATTCACAAAAAATTATAAAATCATATTTAGAAGAACTCAATTATAACGGAACTATAGAGCTTTTCAGCGATTATGCAAAAGGTGTTGAAGCAATAAAAACACACAACAATCCAATTGTATTCATGAATATTTCCGTGAATGATGAAAACTCTGATGAAATCATTTCTTCAGTCAAACTATTAACATCCAAAATCGTCATAACCTCAACGGATTATTCTACAAATATGATTATAAAAGCTATGAGATTAGGGGCAAAAGAGTTTTTACCAAAACCTATCTTAAAAGAAGACTTGGCACGTGTAATTTCAATACTCAACGCAGAAGGTTATTCTTCAGAAAGCTCCGCTTCAAAAATCATAACAGTTTTTTCAAACAAAGGCGGTATCGGAAAAACAACACTTGCAACAAATTTAGCAGTTGAATTGGCCAAAACAACAAAAGATAAGGTTGCGCTTATTGATTTAAATTTGCAATTAGGTGATATCTCAACATTTTTAGGTTTATCACCAACCTTTGACGTAAGTTATGTTATGAAAAAACTGGCTTCTCAACAAGATGAAACAATGTTACAAGTTTTAGAACAATATAATAACACCGGACTTTACGTTTTATCAGATCCAAGTTATATTGAGCGTTCAGAGTCAATAACAACGTACCATATCGAGAATCTGTTTAAAATCTTGAAACAAAATTTTCCGTATATTGTTGTCGATATGTCTTCAAACATTGATGCAAATTCATTAAAAATTCTTGATGATTCAGATATTATTCTGTTCACAACAATAGTTAATATTCCGGCAATAAGAAATGCTCAAAGGTGCTTAAGCTTATTTAAATCAAGAAGATACAGCCATGAAAAAGTAAAATTAGTGATAAACCGATATATGGATAGCGATGAAATTAAGATTGAAGACATCGAATCCACTCTCGGAGAAAAAGTTTATTGGAAAATACC
>JAFQNY010000020.1 GCA_017395765.1 bacterium | reverse complement strand
CTTTGGAGGAGTGCCAGAGCGGTTGATTGGAGCGGTCTTGAAAACCGTCGTACGTGCGAGCGTACCGTGGGTTCGAATCCCACCTCCTCCTAATAAAAACGGACAAACTTTTGTTTGCTCCGTTTTTATTTTGTGTGCGTGAGGATGAGAAGCCAATTTTTTCGTGGGTTGCGCGAGTGAGCTGAGGCTGAAGAGTTTTGCGAATGTATTTTTTTGAGTAGTTTGCGTAATTCAGGTAGTTTGCGAAAAATCCCCGATTATCCCAAGTTTATTATATTTTAGCGGTCGGAAGTATGCAGAAAATCAATTTTGCAAACTGCTCAAAAAGTGACTTTTCTTGCACTTTTTTGCACACTTTTGCATCAACCTTGCACATAATTGCACTGTTTTTGCACTTGAAATTTAAAAGGTGCGTCAAAACGACGCACCCTGCCTGCTGAATTTTAATGGTACATTGCAATGCACCCTCCATAACTCTCTTTACAATTATAGGAAATATGTTATTATTTAATCGTATAAGATAATAGTGGGAAGCTTGTTTTATGAATAAGAGAATTGTTGCAGAATCGCACATTTCAAAATTAACTTATCTTGTGGTGATGCTTTTGGGAACAATTCTTTTGGCTTTTGTGTGTCTTGATAGGACTTGTATTCCAACTGTTAGAGCGGCTTATCTAATAAACTTCCTTGCTTTTGCCTATTGGGGTTATAAAGAAATAAATAACACTTTTGAATATCTTCGTTTAATCGAAATTAAAAATAATAATTTAATTTTGAGATATTTTAATATTACTCAAAATAAAGAAAGTATTATAAATATACCCCTAAAAGATATACAAAAAGTTACATTAAATGTGTGGTTTCATCCACTTCCAGGCATAAAGACTAATGTCGATTTAACACAAACAGTTTGTATATATTATAACAATAGAATGATAAGTTTTTCAGTTACTCCTTCTGTTGCTGAAATATCTCTACGTAAATGGAATTTTGCATTGCGGTTTTTAAGTATAGCTAAATATTTGCCAAATTTTGAATATTCAATTGATACAAACGAAGAAGGGGCTTTTATAAAAAGAGATATTAACTACTTTTATGAAAATAATAAAAAGTATCCGTATATTTTAAATTTGGCTGAACAGTTAGGCTATGGATTCGTAATATTTATGGCTATTGTATTTATTGCAATACTAATTTGTTTAATATCGCTTGCTTTTGAGAATATCAGTGTGTAGGTTGGGTGAAACCCAACAAATAAAAAGCTTTCAAAATTCTCAAAAGTGACTTTATGTGGTCTTGTCTCATTTTGTCATTCTCGAACCGAAGGTTCGGGAATCCAGCCGATTTAAGCTATCAATAAGCTAGATCCCCTCGGGGGTAAATATAATTAAGGATGTAATAACTTATAACTAGTAAGTTTGTTGAAAAAAGCTCGAGGACGACGAGCAAAATTTCAGTAAATAGGTCGGCTTTACTAAGCCGACTTTATTTATAGTTGGCATAGTAATGCCAACCTATAATTTTTATTTACCCTTTCAAAATTCCCAAAGGTGTCATTTTGCCCAAAATAACCACACTATCTATCTGAGTAATAGATGAGTAATTTCGTCACCTTTCGGGACAGATAGTTTGTTTATTTCCTACCCTCAAAACTCAAACACCAAGCCTATTTGTTTAAAATAATCACTTTATCCGTCTAACCAAACCACTCATTAAAATACATCAAAACGACGCACCCTGCCTGCTGATATCTATTCACAGATATTAAATGATGTAGGAGAGGAGGCAAAAGAGAAATTTACAAAATTATTATGTGACAAAAATGTGACAGATTAAACTTTAGGGGGTTAAAAAAGGGTTTCAAGTTAAAACCTGAAACCCTTTAAAATTCGGAAACGGAGAGATTGTCTTGAGTCGTTCGCATTAAACGTGTCTACGGATTTTGCTTCAAAGAACTTTGTTCTTTTTGCAAAAGTCCTCCGCACTCTGCTCACTCCTCGCTCGAACTCTATAAACAAAGCGTAGCTTTGTTGGAGCTCAAATCTCAAACCATATCATCATAAAAAGCCTTTCACCAAAAGGTAAAAGGCTTTTTATTCGGAAACGGAGAGATTCGAACTCTCGGTGCAGGTTACCCCACACAACACCTTAGCAGGGTGCCGCCTTAAGCCGACTCGGCCACGTTTCCTCGATACAACTATATTAACATAAATATTTTTATTTTCAAACATTCTTTATAAATACTGCGTGCAAATCAGCTAAAGCCAATTTGCACGCACTTTATACTCTCAACCATTCTTACTTAACCGTCAGCCCTATTTTACAGCTTGTAATTTTACTTGAACTCCGGTCTCAGCATTTACTGCCATTGCATTTGAAAGCGCCATTGCTCGACGTTTCTTGGCTCCTCTTAATATAAATTCAACACCTGAAAAAGTGTTATTTGTTGGGGTAATAATCTTTTTTAACATATCCTTTAATCCTTTCCGATAATTTATCTTTCGTAATATGTATATCGGCATTTTTTTCAAAAACTTTAGGATATTTTAAGAAACATTTACAATTTGTTACATTTCTAAGCTTTTTTTATAAACTTCGTTCTTATTAAAACCACACAACGTTGACAGAATAACGGAAATCTCTTTGTCTTTGAAACCTTTAGACTTCAATTCTTTTATCTGAAAATCCATCTCAGATTTATCTGTTTCAGAATCTGCATAAACCATACACACAATCTCGCCTTTTATACCGTCATTAAAGTGCTCTATAACATCATTTATTTCATCGACTACAATTTCTTCAAAAAGTTTAGATAATTCTCTGCCCAAAGCAATCTTAACATTCCCACGCACGCTCCGGATTGTCTTTAATGTTTTAATAATTCTTTCAGGTGATTCATAAAATACAAAATTATGCCCGACAAATCTTTTGCAAACATCCTCAATCTGCTTTTCGCCTCGAGGCATAAAGCCTATAAAAGCGAACTCTTCACCTATACGAGGAATTTCTGAAAGAAAAGTGGTTACAGCACACGCTCCCGGAAGTGCTGTAATTGAATATCCGGCATTAGTTAGTTCTGAAACAATAACAGCTCCGGGGTCACAAATCATTGGAGTTCCGGCATCTGAAACAAGAGCTATTTTTTTGCCCTCAGATAATTCTTGCAAGAAATATCCTACACGTTCACGCTCGTTATATTTATGATAAGAAAAACATTTAGTTTTGATATCATAATGATTTAACAATTTTTGAGTGGTTCTTGTATCTTCACATGCTATTAAATCAACACTTTTAAGCACTTCAATAGCTCGCAAAGTTATGTCCTTAATATTACCTATCGGAGTTGGCACTATATAAAAATCAAATTCCCTTGCCATAAGATTCTTAACTCCAATTTGTTTTATCTAAGAAAGTTTTAACTGCACTATTCAAATCATCAGGCGTAGCCAAAGACATATCACCTTCTACATAACTATCCGGCTTACAAGTTCCATATCTGATACGGTTATATACAGTCAAAATAAAAAACAATGCAAAAGAAGATGCTGCTACTCCGCCCATCGCAGCAAGAAACTTTTTAGCAATTTTCCGTTTACTAATCGGTTGTTTATAAAGGGTTTCATTATTTTTGTCTTGTTCAACACTTTCTTCATCTAAAATATTAACAACCGGTGTAAGCTCGTCTTCCACGGCATTTTCACCAACTGCCCATACGGGCAGTGATAAAAACGCTATTAAAACTATTGCTAAGAATTTATTCATCCGCAGATTCTTTCTTCGTTGTTTTCTTTGTTGTACGAGGTTTTTTCTGAGTGTTTCTGTTTGGACGTCTTGAACGAGTCGCTTTCTTAGATTTTTATTCTGGTATTTATGTTACAACTTCAGCTGGAGTATCTTCTACCGAAGCTTCAACTTTAGGTTGTTCAGCGATAACAGGTTCAATTTCTGCCCCCTCAGTTAAAACTG
>JAFQNY010000019.1 GCA_017395765.1 bacterium | reverse complement strand
TTGGCGCTGATGCCGCTGCTACTATTGATACTATCAACAGTACTATCATCATTTCCATCAAGGAAAATCCGCTCAATCTTTTAGTTCTCATCGTCTGCTATCCTCGTTTTTAAGTCTTTTATATTCGTGCAACATAATATACATTGTGTTGCACGATTTAATCTTTATATTCTCATTATAACATATTGTATTTATTTGTGAAGTGTTGATTTTCTAAGCTTTTCTAAGATTGCTTTAGTTAACCGAAATTAAAGCAATCTTTTTTGTTATTTTAAAATTTACTTCAAATTTGTAGTTGTTTACAAAAGTCTATAAAGCTTGTAGGCTGTGCTTTCCGGCTTGAAAAATTCATTTACCCCTTGTGCAACACAATGTATATTATGTTGCACGATTTTTTTGTTTAACAAGTTTATTTAAAAATTATGTTATAATTTCTATATGGAGAAAGAAATAGAAACATTACAAGAACTTTTGCAAAAAGATCCTTCAAATTTTCAAGCGAGGAGAGAGTTATCGGTTTTGCTTGCGAACAATGGGTTTAATGAAGAGGCTTTGTCTAATTTTTTGTATTTAATCAAATATTTTCCTGAGGATGCTGAGTTGCATTACAATATAGGGATTTTATACGAAAAACAAAAAGATTTTATTAATGCAAAAAAATCTTATGAGCGTGCTATAGAGATTTCTCCGCAGGAAGATTTTTATTACAATTTGGGTGAAGTTTTAGTCAGCCTTGAAGAATGGCAGAAAGCATTGGAAGCTTTTAAAACTGTATTAAAAACAGATCCTAATGACGGGAATTGTTTTTTCAATATGGGATTATGTTATTACCATTTGGAGCAAAAGAACCAAGCAATTGATAATTTTCAGAAAGCGATTAATCTTAATCCTAAAGATATTTTTGCGTATTTTTATTTGGGAAATCTTTATCAAGAGCAGGGTTTAACCAATTTTGCGGAAGAAAATTACAGAAAAGTATTAGAAATTTCTCCGGATTACAGTTGGGCATATTATAATTTGGCATCTATTGCTTTTAGTAATCACAATATAGAATTAGCAAAGGAATATTTGCATAAGACTATAGAATTAAACTATATGGATATTGATGCATATAAGCTTTTGACTAAGATTTATTTAAAAGATGATAATTCGGAGGACATTATTGTTCTATTGGAAACAAGGTTAGAAAAAGAAGAAAACGGGGATTTGAGGTATATTTTAGCTCAAGTTTATAAACGTATTGGAGACACTCAGAATTATTATAAAAATCTGAAATATGCTTTAGAAAATTATTTGACATTGACATATTCAAAAAACATTGTTAATCAAGAGTTAGAGTATGTGAAATCACTTGTTTCTGTTGATGAAGAGCTTGAAACGGAAGAGTATGAAGAATATTCATCTGATGAAGATTATGATTCTGATGAATCCGAAGATTTTGAGGATGATGAAGAAGAGTTTGTTAAAGAGGGGTATTACGATGAAGAAGAATCTTCTGAAGGGTATGCGGAAGAGGATTCTGATATTGAATATGAAGATGAAAGTTTTGAAGATTACGAAGAAGAAGTCGAGGATGAAGAAGTATAATGCTAACTAAGATTTGTATAAAGAATTATATTTTGATTGATAATCTCGAACTTGATTTTGCACAAGGGTTAAATATTATAACAGGTGAAACCGGTGCAGGTAAGAGTATTTTAATAAACGCAATTGACATTGCTTTTGGGGCGAAATGCGGTAAAGAAGTTATAAAATCGGGTGCTGATAAAGCAATCATTGAGTTAACTTTGGTTAACAAAAAGCAAAATGTGTCAGCTTTTTTTGAAGAATACGGTATTGATAATATCGGAGAAGAAATAATCCTTTCGAGAGAAATTACTCAAACCGGTTCTCGTTCAAGAGTTAACGGTTGTTTGGTTAACCAAGAATTTGTACGTATTTTCAGGGAAATGTTTATTGATATTCATTCTCAACATCAAACATATTCTTTTCTTCAGCCGAAATTCCATATAGTGTTATTAGATTCGTATATGAAAAATCCGGATTTAATAACTTATAAATCCGATTTTGAAAAATATAAGTTATTGAATCAAGAATTAGAACAGTTAAAATCTTTGTCGCAAAAAACTGAGGAACAAATAGATTTTTTAAGATTTCAAGTTGAAGAAATTGAAAATGCCGGTTTGGAATCTTTAACGGAAGATGAAGATTTGAGTAACGAATTATCGGTTTTGGAAAATGTTGAGAAATTAAAAGAGCTGACAGGAAGTTCGTATTGGACGCTTTCCGGAGATGACGGTTCTGTTTTGGATGCGTTGATTCAAATTAAAGCTACGCTTGCAAAAGCTGTTAATCTTGACAATTCTCTTACAAATATTGAGTCGGAAGTTGTTAGTGCAATAGAGATTCTTAAGGAATCCGCATCTGTTTTAAGGGATTATTCTTCTTCGTTAGAGAATGATACTGAAAAAATTAATCAAATTCAGGAACGATTATTTTTGTTGGACAAACTTAAACGCAAATATGGCGGAACAATCGAAAAAGTAATAGAAACCGGCAGAAATTTGCGTCAAGAACTTGATAACATTGAATTTTCGACCAAAAATATTGAGGATTTGGAAATTAAAATTGAGGATGCAAAAAACAATCTTTATGTTTTAGCCGAAAACCTTTCCACAGCAAGAAAATCTTGTGCAAAAGAGCTTTCCGGCATGATTGTAGAAAAACTTGAAAAACTTGAGTTACCAAAAGTTAAATTTGAAATAGGGTTTGAGTCTTGTGACTTGTGTTCAAACGGGATTGATAAAATTGAGTTTTTGATTTCCACAAACATTTCTGAAGGCTTAAAACCTCTTGCAAAAGTAGCTTCAGGTGGTGAAATTTCAAGAGTAATGCTTGCTATAAAAACTATTTTTGCCCAATCTGATAATATAGCTACGGTTATTTTTGATGAAATTGATACGGGTATTTCCGGTAGAACATCTCAATCCGTTGCGGAAGAGGTAAAGGCGTTGGCGCAATACATGCAAATAGTCATGATTACTCACCAAGCAATTATTGCTTCAAAATCCGACAGACATTTTTATGTTAAAAAGACACAAGAAAATCAAACAAGTATAAATATTTCAATCCTTAACGAATCTCAAAAACTCAATGCTATTGCTGAGCTTGCGTCAGGTGAGATAACCGAGGAATCTTTATCTCTTGCAAAAACGCTTATTTATAACTAAGCAACGGCTTCAAATCGAGAAGCATTGTTTTGGATTAAGCTTAATGATGCTTGAGAGTTTAAGAAATTTAGGGCATCCATAAAAGATTGTTTTTTATCAAGGCTTTTTCTGGCATCTGCCATTGTTGTGTTTAATGTAGTTTTTAAAATTTCATCTTGAGTTGAAAAAGTGTTTTGTTGAATTTGAGATTTTATATTTTGAATTTTTAATTTTGCAGCTTCAACTTTAGCATCGACTACAAAATCGAATGATGTTTTAGCTTCTTCCGGAACTTTTTTTTCAGGTTCTTCTTCTGTTTGTTGTGAAAAAGGGTTTTTTGAGCTTACAAAAGAATTTCTAGCCATGTTCATAACATCATTTCTGACAGAAGCGGTGAAATCCTTGTCAACACTTTGAGTCATGCTTTCAGCTCTTTCTCTCGCACGTTTGAAAATCATCTCTTTTAGTGCTTCTGCTTCGCTTGGTGATACTATAGATTCTTTTATCAGATTGCTCATGTATAAATCCTCTTATATTAATAAAGTATGATATGTTAAGAAAATTGACTAAATTTATATAATAAGTATATATTTGTTACATAACTTTACATTTGTTTTTATTTAACGGCATGCGGGGATATATATTGTAAAAAGTGTAGTGTAGTGATGTATGCAGGTTAATTTGTTCTTTAAAATCGGTTAAAACACGGAAACTCTCATTTGTGTTTTAAAAAATTTTGATGTATAATAATATTGCTATTTATATTTCGGCTAGTGTAAAATCTTAACAGGAAGGATTAACCGACCTGTTTTCTTTTTTCTTTAAGTAGCCGAGTAAAGAATGTTAATGTTATAATTTCATTATGGCAACAGATAAAATTACAATTAAGGGTGCAAGAGAACATAATTTAAAAAATGTGTCTTTGGAAGTTCCAAAGAATCAGCTTGTTGTGTTTACCGGTGTTTCAGGCTCAGGTAAAAGTTCACTTGCTTTTGATACAATTTTTGCTGAGGGTCAAAGACGATATATCGAAAGTCTTTCGACTTATGCACGTCAATTTTTAGGTCAGATGGATAAGCCGGATGTCGATTATATTGACGGGCTTACACCTGCTATTTCAATCGACCAAAAATCAACAAGCAATAATCCTCGCTCAACTGTTGGAACAGTTACAGAGATTTATGACTATTTGCGTTTACTTTATGCAAGAGTCGGAACACCGTTTTGTCCAAAATGCGGAAAGCCTATTCGTCCTCAAACGATTGATGAAATTGTTGCAAGTATTTTAAGTTTGCCAGAAGGAACTAAAATTCAGATTTTAGCTCCACTAATCAAAGGTAAAAAAGGTGAGTACCAATCACTTTTTGAAGAACTAAAACAAGAAGGCTTTGTTCGTGTAAAAGTTGATGGCGAAATCTATAACCTTGATGAGGATGAAATTTCTTTAGCTAAGACAAAAGTCCATAACATTTCTGTTGTCGTAGACAGAGTAGTTGTAAAATCTGAAGCTAAATCGAGGATTGCAGATAGTGTTCAAATTGCATTACAAAAGGCTGACGGAGTTTGTCATATCGATAAACTTGACGGCGAAGAATTGATTTATTCTGAAAAACTTGCTTGTCCTGACTGTAATTTGAGTTACGAAGAATTATCTCCACGCATATTTTCATTCAATGCACCTTATGGTGCTTGCGATAAATGTGGTGGAATTGGTGTTGATTTCAAAATCGATCCGGATTTGGTCATCCCAGATAAAACTAAATCCATCAAAGAAGGATGCATTTACCCCTGGAGTAAGTCATCAACATCTTATTATGACGATGTAATTAAGGCAGTAAGTCTTGAATATGGCATAGATAACGATAAGCCATTCCAAGATTTACCCCCAGAGCATCAAGAAATAATTTTATACGGCTCAAAAGAGCGTATCCCAATGAGAATACGTGAATTTGGTTCTCATAGATACAGAAATGTTTTACAAAAATTTGTCGGAGTAATTCCGTTTTTGATGAAACATTACAATGTCGAAAGCGAATACTGGAAAGCTGAAATTGAAAAATACATGGTCACAACTCCGTGCGAAAAATGTGGTGGCGCAAGGCTTAAGCCTTTTCCTTTAGCTGTTAGAATTAACGGAGTAAATATTTACGAATTCTGTTTGATGCCGATTGACAAAGCTTATGATTTTGTAACTGATTTGTATTTAGTTTTATCAGATTTTCAGATGAAAATTGGTAAACAAATCCTTGATGAAATCCGTGCGAGACTAAAATTCTTGCTTGATGTTGGTCTTTCATACTTGAATCTTGCAAGAACTGCTGGAACACTATCAGGTGGAGAGGCTCAAAGGATACGTCTTGCAACCCAGATTGGTAGTGGACTCTCAGGAGTTCTGTATGTGCTTGACGAGCCGTCAATTGGACTTCACCAAAGAGATAATGACAGATTAATCAAAACCCTTATTAAATTAAGAAATATGGGAAATTCTTTGATTGTCGTAGAACACGATGAAGATACAATTAGAAACGCTGATTATATCGTTGATATCGGCCCTAAAGCGGGGGTAAATGGGGGAAATATCGTAGCTTGTGGTGAGGGGGTAAATTCAATTATAAAAGCTCAGGATTCCATTACAGGAAAATATTTGAGCGGTGAGTATTCAATCCCTATTCCTGAAAAAATTAGAGAGGGTAACGGGAATTATCTTCAAATTAGAAATGCTCATTTGAATAATTTAAAAAATATTGATTTAGACATTCCAACAGGGAAAATTGTTGTTTTAACAGGTGTTTCAGGTTCAGGGAAATCAACTTTAATGCAAGATTTGATTTATGAGTATGCAATTCATAAATTAAGAAAGAATAAGCCAAAACCACAGGGTGTGGATGAGATTTTGGGATTTGAAAACTTTGATAAAATTATTGATATTGACCAATCCCCGATTGGCAGAACTCCACGCTCAAATCCTGCCACTTATACAGATGTATTTACACCAATTCGTGAACTGTACGCAAAAACAAACGAAGCAAAAATGCGTGGATACAAACCGGGAAGGTTTAGTTTTAATGTAAAAGGTGGACGTTGTGAAGCTTGTGCGGGTGATGGTGTTTTAAAAATCGAAATGAATTTCTTGTCAGACGTATATGTTAAATGTGATGTTTGTAAAGGTCAAAGATATAATAATGAAACTTTAGAGGTTAAATACAAAGGCAAGTCAATTGCTGATGTATTGGAAATGAGTGTTAAAGAAGCTTATGAATTCTTTGAAAATATACCTCAGATTGCGAATAAATTGAAGACACTTGTTGATGTAGGCTTGGATTATATTAAACTCGGTCAAAGCGCTACAACTCTTTCAGGAGGGGAAGCTCAAAGGATTAAGCTTGCTTCTGAATTAAATAAACGCGCGACAGGAAAAACTCTTTATCTACTAGATGAGCCATCAGTTGGGCTTCACTGGCATGATTTGGATAAATTAATAAAAATACTTCAACAGCTCGCTGATAATGGAAATACTATTTTAATTATCGAGCACAATTTAGATTTAATAAAGATTGCTGATTACGTAATCGATTTAGGTCCGGAAGGCGGTGATTTTGGCGGTGAAGTTATAGCTTGCGGAACTCCGGAAGAAGTTTCCAAAAATCCAAATTCTTATACAGGACAGTATTTAAAACAGTATTTTAAAAATTAATTATTTTATTTCTGATTAAACTATTTGTTAAATTTAGAATAATTTCAAGTTTTTCGGAATCATTATTTATTAAAAGATTTATATATGACACTCAAAATGCAAGCATTATAAATGTTACAAAAGGGCAGATTGAAAAAAATGCATCATATTATTTAGATATGTATGATTAAGTTTTGTATAATAAATATTAAATTTTGTAAAATTTATTCTTGAAAATGGCAAAAAAAATAAAAAACTCGACTTTATACAAATGTGTAAAGTAGTAGGAGGTTTTTTATGTCGATAAATCCTGTATCATTCAAAGGTGTTTACAAAGTAACTTTGCCGCATGTTGATTCTGCCAAAAATGAAAAAGAGAAGGCGGCTTATACAGAAATGGCAATTAACACAATTG
Source organism: bacterium (assembly GCA_017395765.1). Classification (GTDB taxonomy): domain Bacteria; phylum Cyanobacteriota; class Vampirovibrionia; order Gastranaerophilales; family Gastranaerophilaceae; genus CAG-196. The sequence continues at coordinate 13,519 of JAFQNY010000019.1, read as the reverse complement.
TCATGGGGATGAATGCAAGTGTTGCAGAACCAAAAGCAGATGAAAAATCAGGTAGTATTTATTTTAAGATTAATGACGCTAATGATGTTAAGTTTGAAAAAGGATTTGCCGGCCTTTTGAAAAATTGCAATGATCAATTCAAAGTAGATATGGCTAAAAAGGCTTATATTGAAAAAGTCTCAGATGCTGAATATAACAGTATTAAAAGTTCAATATAGTTTAAGATGAAATCAAAAGCGGATGATTTTTCATCCGCTTATTGATTTAGAATCGTTGATATAATTTTTTCGGTTGGGATTTTTAAACAATCCAATGTGCTACAGGTTGTTTGTCTTTTTTCCCATAAACAAGGTTGCAGAGGGCAATTACAATCAGCTTTAATCGGTATTACATTTTTATTTTGCGGGATAAGTTTGTTACTGTCTGTTGAACCAAAAATTACGTAGGTTTTGGTTTTTAATCCCACTGCAATGTGAAGAGGTGCTGAATCCGAGCATAAAAACTTTTCGCAACCGGAAATCAGTTTTGCTAAATCTGCTAAGTTTTTTGTGGTCCCATATAGGTTTTCGAATTTATTTTTCGGTACTATTTTTTCAATTGTTTTAATACAATCTTCGTCATCAGGACCGCCTATTAGCTGAACTTTTTTCCCTGAATCGGACAATTTGATTATGATTTCAGCCCATTGTTCTGCAGGTATTGTTTTAATCATGCCTTTTTCAATGCTTAATTTGCTGACTCCGGGATGTATCAATATTGTGTTTGTTTCAATCGGATTCGGAGTAATTACAAATTCCGGTAAATCCGTCTTAATCTCCGTAATCGGAGTAATTAAATCGTGGTACATATTTACTGCATATTGATTTTTATTAAGAGGAATTGCTTTAGTCAGTATAATTTCGCTAAGTTTGCCGGTATTGTATCCATATTTTTCTTTGATAAAAGTTAAAAACAAAAAGATAGAAATCAGTTTATTTGAACCGGATGAGATAATAATATCGTATTTTTTTGTCCAAATTTTTAAAAGTAATTTGAATAATTCTTTGTATTTATTTTTTTTAATATCTGCAAGTAAAATTTCATCGATTGTATCTGTCAGTTGTAAAATCCCTTTGCTTCTCGGTTCGAGCGCAAGTGTTATATGCGAGTTTTGGAAACTTTTTTTAGCAGACAAAATCGTCGGAAGAAACAGTATTTCATCTCCCAAGCCTCCAAAATTCATAAAAAGTATTTTTTTTGTTTTGTCCATGATGAATTTACGACCTCCCTTATCCTTCTATCGGGATTCGTTCTCCTAATTTTGTTGCAAGTATCAGAGCTTTTTCTGCAAACAAAATTGAAAGGTGTTCAGTGTCTCCTTGTAAAGATACTGTTGCTGATTTGTAAACATAGTTTCTTGGAACGCCTGATTCAATTAAACCTTCCATTGTGCTATATAATCTTTGTAGCAAATAGTCAGAATCCAAGGCTTTAATTATCGGTTCAGAGGCTGTAGGTACAATTGCCCAGTTTATTTTACCGCCTTTTTTAATAAAGTTTTTGATTTGCTCCGGTATAACCGTAAGGTTATTTGGATTGTTATATGCATCAAAAGAGATTATATCCACTCCCGCATTAATAGGGATTTGCCAATCGCATTTTTCGAAACATTGAATTCCGACTTTAATATCTGCACTATGAAGTTTTTCTACAATTTTAGATATAAAATTGGTGACAACTTCCGCATTAATTTCTTCGTATGTTCTTTTCAGAACCCCCAAGTGCGCCAGTAATGGTTCGTTTAGGATTATAACAACTTGAGTGTTCGGAGAAACTTGCCTAATCTTGTTTGCAATCCATAAAGCTCTTACTGAAACTGCTTGAATAAATAGTTTACGATAGCTTTTATCTGCAAGCATTTGTTCATCAGCGGCACTTTGTATCATTTGTGAAATAGTAAAAGGACCAAAAAGACTGACGAAAGCATTTGGAGAATTAAATTTTTTGATTATACTCAAATATTTATCCAAAAACGCTGTTCTGATTTCAAATGGGGCAAGATTATCATAATTCGGGTTATTATATGCTTTATCGAGTTTTTGGATATTTTGTTTGAATGTGTTTGAAGATGTTCTTAAAAAGATTTTCCCGTCTTTTATTTTTATGCCGGGAATATTTTCAATGGTTAAATTGAGAATATCATCCTTTTCCGAAACTTTCGGAAGCATTGCCAAAAAAGGTGATGTCTCAAACAGTTTTGCCATCATTCTGGTTGCTGCCTGAATACTTTCATATGGAAGTGAACCTGTAGATATACATTTTGTTGTAAGTTTCATGTATTAACTCTCTCGTTTGTTTATAAAGAAAGACATGCTACTTTTTACAGTCAGCATGTCTTATCTTTTATAAAATATTTAAACTATGCTTCAACTGTTTCTTCAACTTCTTCTTCGATTGATTCTTTAACAACTTCAGAAGCTGTAACAACAACTTTTAATTCAGTTTTAACTTTAGAAGTTAATTTAATTAACATTGTGAATTCACCGATTTTGTTAATAGGAGAGTTAAGAGAAACATTTTTTCTGTCAACTTCGATATTAGCTTTTTCTTTAAGTTCTTCACATAATTTTTTAGTTGTAATTGTACCGAATAATTTTCCGCTTTCGCCAGCTTTTGCTGAAAGTTCGATTTGACCTAATTTTTCAATTTCAGCAGCTTTTGCTAAAGCTTCTTGGTGTAATTTTTCTTGTTTAGCTTTGATTCTTGCGATATTTTGTTCTCTGTTTTTCAAAGCACCTTCAGTTGCAATTTCTGCAAAGTTTTTTGGGATAAGGAAATTTCTTGCGTAACCGTCTTTTACGTTTACTAAATCGCCTGCTTCACCTACGTTTTGAACATCTTTTTTCAATATTACTTGCATTTCTTTTTCTCCTTTATATTATTTTTGCTAGTGTTTAGTCTAATAATAAACAAAAAAACATGAATTGTCGAGTACTTTCGCACTAAAAGCTTAAAATAAGTTAATAACCTTGAATATTTTTTTTAAGATTGTAGTAGAATTAAACTATGGATTATTTAAATAATAAATTTGATATTATAGTTGTAGGTGCGGGGCATGCCGGTTGTGAAGCCGCAATAAGTGCTGCCAGATTAGGTTGTAATGTGCTTTTATGTTCATTAAATTTAGATAATATTGCTCTTCAACCTTGTAATCCGGCAATAGGCGGTCCGGCAAAATCAACTCTTGTCAGAGAAATTGATGCTCTTGGCGGGGTTATGGGTGAAGTTGCCGATGCTACTTATATCCAAATGAAAACTTTAAATTCTTCCAAAGGTCCTGCGGTGAGAGCATTAAGAGCGCAGTCTGATAAAAAAGAATACACGCAGTATATGCGCAATCTTATTGAGAATATTCCTAACATTTGGTTAAAACAGTGTTGCATAACAGAGCTAAAAACTAAGGACGGCAAAATTTGCGGTGCAATTGATGAGTTTGGAATCGAGTATTCATGCAGAGCCGTAATTCTTACAACCGGAACTTCGCTTGAAGGAAGAATGTTTATCGGTTTACAAGCATATCCGGGCGGAAGATTAGGAGAAGCAGCTGCTTATGGACTTTCTGATTGGTTAAGGAAAAACGGAATCCGGACTAAAAAGCTTAAAACCGGAACTCCTGCTCGTGTTGATAAGCGTACAATTGATTATTCTAAAATGACAATTCAACCGGGTGACGATAAATTGAGTTTTTATTCCTTCAAGCCTAATCGCCCTGTTCGACCGCAAGTTCCGTGTTATTTAACAAGAACAAATGAAGATACTCACAGAGTTATCCGTGAAAATCTTGATAAATCACCAATGTATCAAGGACTAATTCAAGGTGTCGGTCCAAGATATTGTCCGTCAATTGAGGATAAAATTGTAAGATTTGCTTCAAATCCTTCTCATCATATTTTTATTGAGCCCGAAGGATTGAATACGTATGAAGTTTACATACAAGGTTTTTCAACAAGCTTACCGGCATGTGTTCAGGTAGAAATGTTGCGCTCATTACCGGGGTTGGAAAAAGCGCATATTATTAAACCTGCCTATGCTGTAGAGTATGATTACGTTCCTGCTGTGCAAACTTTGCACTCTTTAATGTCAAAGGATATTAAAGGCTTGTTTTTTGCAGGACAAATTAACGGTACAAGCGGTTATGAAGAGGCTGCTGCTCAAGGTTTAGTGGCAGGTATAAATTCTGTTAATTATTTAAATTCTTCCGAGATGTTGGAGCTTCCAAGAAGTTCGTCTTATATCGGAACTTTGATTGATGACTTGGTTACAAAAGATATCCAAGAACCATATAGAATGCTGACTTCACGTTCTGAGTATCGTTTGTTATTAAGACAAGATAACGCAGATGCAAGATTGACGGATATTGGACATAAAGTCGGTTTAATTGATGAAATGCAATATTCACGATTTAAAAGTAAGCAAGAAAATATTCAAAAAGAAATTGAAAGACTTAAAGAAGTAAAGGTTTCCGCAACTGAGGAGGTAAATGAAATTCTTGCTAAGTATGGTGAACATATTGATAGAGGAATGCGTCTTGCTGAATTATTAAAACGACCAAGTATAACTTACGATGTGTTTAAAGAAATTGATTCCGAAACAAAAGAGTTGGGTCTAACCGAAGATGTAACCGGTGAAGTTGAAGTTCTTATAAAATATGACGGTTATATTTCAAGACAAGAGCAACAAGTTGAATCGACCGAAAAATTAGAAAAATATAAGATTCCTGTGGATATAGATTATTCTCAGATTAAACATATTTCTACGGAAACAAGAGAGAAATTAGAAAAAATCAGACCTACAAATTTAGCCCAAGCATCTCGTATCGGAGGCGTTAAACCTGCTGATATATCTGTTTTAATGGTTATGCTAAAAGGTTAGTAATATTTTGATATTTGAATTTTAAACAAAACATTAAGAAATTGTTTATTTTTTAATGTTTTGTTTAAAAAAGTGTTTTAATGTTATCAGAGGAAAAATATTAATATAAACAAGAAAGGATGTTATAAAAAATGGCAAAGACAATTGGTATTGACTTGGGTACAACAAACTCAGTAGTTGCAGTTATGGAAGGTGGTAAACCAACCGTTATCGCTAACGCAGAAGGTATGAGAACAACTCCATCTATCGTTGGTTTTTCTAAAACAGGCGAAAGATTAGTTGGTCAATTAGCAAAAAGACAAGCAATTTTGAACCCTGATAAAACTGTCGCTTCAATCAAAAGACACATGGGTGAAGATTATAAAAAGAATATTGACGGAAAAGATTATACTCCGCAAGAAATCTCAGCTATGATTTTAAGAAAACTTGCTGACGATGCTTCTTCATACTTAGGTGAAAAAGTTACTTCTGCGGTAATCACTGTTCCTGCTTACTTTAATGACGCTCAAAGACAAGCAACAAAAGATGCAGGTAAAATCGCAGGTTTAGACGTTCTTCGTATCGTTAACGAACCAACAGCAGCAGCTTTAGCTTACGGTATGGAAAAAGAAAAACCTGAAAAAGTTTTAGTATTCGACTTAGGTGGTGGTACATTCGACGTTTCTATTTTGGAAATCGGTGATGGTGTTCACGAAGTTCTTTCAACTTCAGGTGATACAAAACTTGGTGGTGATGACTTTGATAAAAAGATTATCGATTGGATTTGCGAAGAATTCAAAAAACAAGAAGGTATGGATTTGACAGGCGATAAACAAGCTATGCAACGTATTAAAGAAGCTGCTGAAAAAGCTAAATGCGAACTTTCTTCAGTTGTTGAAACTTCAATCAGCTTACCATATATTACGGCTGACGCTAACGGTCCAAAACATTTAGAATTAACTCTTTCAAGAGCTAAGTTTGAAGAACTTTCTTACGACTTATTAGAAAGATGTAAAAAACCTGTAGAACAAGCTCTATCTGATGCCGGTTTATCAAAATCAGAAATCAACGAAGTTGTATTAGTTGGCGGTTCAACTCGTATTCCTGCGGTTCAACAATTAGTGAAAGAATACACAGGCAAAGAACCAAACCAATCAGTTAACCCGGACGAAGTTGTAGCTGTTGGTGCAGCAGTTCAAGCCGGTGTTCTTGCAGGTGAAGTTAAAGATATCGTTCTTTTGGACGTAACACCTTTAACTCTTGGTATTGAAACATTAGGTGGTGTTATGACTCCGCTTGTTCCAAGAAATACAACAATTCCTGTTTCTAAATCACAAGTGTTCTCAACAGCAGAAAATAACCAAACAGCTGTAGATATCAATATTCTTCAAGGTGAAAGACCAATGTCTAGTGATAACAAATCTTTAGGTATGTTCAGACTTGAAGGTATTGCTCCTGCTATGCGTGGTGTTCCTCAAATCGAAGTTACATTTGATATCGACGCAAACGGTATTGTAAATGTTTCAGCTAAAGATAAAGCAACAGGTAAAGAACAAAAAATTACAATTACAAACTCATCTAACCTATCTGAACAAGATATCGACAAGATGGTTAAAGAAGCTGAAGCAAACGCAGCAGAAGATAAAAAGAAAAAAGAAGAAGCTGAAATTAAAAACAATGCTAACTCTTTAATCGCATCTTCTGAAAGAATCGTTAAAGATTTTGAAGGCAAAATTTCTGAAGAAGACGTTAAAAAATTAAACGAACAAAAAGAAACTTTACAAAAAGCTTTAGACGAAAACAAATCAGCTGATGAATTGAAAAAATTATCAGAAGAATTACAACAAACAATGTTTGCTATTTCTCAAAAAGCATACGAAGCAGCATCAAAAGAAGGCGAAGCAGTAAATTCTGACGGAGCTCAACAAGCTGAATCAAATGAATCAAAAGATGATGATGTAATTGATGCAGAATATACTAAAGAATAGTAAAAATAAAATAACTGAAAAGACCCTTGGTTTTTAAATCAAGGGTCTTTTTAATTATTGTGTTAAATTTTTGCAATAATTTGTAATATTTGGTTCAAAAAGCGCAATTTTTGTTCTTAAAAAGTTTTATATATAATATGGTTATGAAAGTAGGAATAAACTATCCGATAATGTTTAAATCGGTACAAACGGTTTCGAAATCTGATGTTGAAGCCGTAAAAGAACAACAAAATGCGAAAGCTCCGAGTGTTGTTCCGTCTCGCAGTACCGTTAGTTCTGCTGATTGTTTAAATGTAAGTTATTCTGATTATAACGTCACTGCGCCTCAAAAATATACAAAACTCGGTGTTCATAAAATGGATAATGGGCTTGAAATTCATAGCTATAAATTAGCTAACGGTCATCGTGTAACCATTGTTCCGATGGAAGGTTCTCCGTCTGTTGTAAAGAATTATGTTAATGTAGGCTCTTTAAACGAAACAGATGATATAAAAGGTATCAGTCATTTTCTTGAACATATGGCGTTTAACGGAACAAACGGAGAAAACGGTTATACTAAACTTAATGTGGGTGATTCGTTTAAAAAAATTGAAAATATCGGCGGTTGGACAAATGCAAGTACAAGTTATTCCAAAACAGATTATGTTAATTCTGCTCCGTTATTAGAAGATGAAGATTTAGAAACTCAGATTAAGGTTCTTGCTGCCATGACAGAAGACCTTAAGTTAAGTGATGAAATGATTGAGAAAGAAAAAGGTCCGGTTTGTTCTGAGATAAATATGATTATGGATAATGTTTATAGTATCGTTTATGACCAGTCAACCAGAACTTTGTTTAACATAAAAAGCTCCGCGGATGATTTAATCGGAGGCAGTGTCGAGCATATAAAAAATCTGACTAAAGAAGATGTTAAGGCTTATTATGATAAGCACTATACTCCTGAAAATATGAATTTAGTTATAACAGGAGATGTTAATCCTGATGAAGTAATTTCGTTGGTTTCAAAAAACTTTAAATCTACTAAAAAATCTCACGGACCTGTTTATCAAGAAAAATTAGTTCCTATAACGCAAACCGTAAGAAAAGATTTTTCAGTTAATAAAACAAAATCAGCAGAGATTGTTGTCAGTTTTGCCGGACCGAAGTCAAATAGTACCAAAGAAAAAATAATAAACACTTTATTATCTGAATATTTTTCATCATCAGAATGTGGTTTTTATGATCAAATGGAAGATATGAATGCTTCATTGGGTTATTCTTTAGAGAAAATCAGTTCAAATAGTCATAATCCCGTAATGTTAGCGTTTGATTCAAGTTGTTCTGAAGAAAATTCTGAAAAAGCTTTGCAAACAATGCTAAAAAGGATTGCAACTTTGCAAGCCCCAAAAGATAAAACTCTTGAAAATATCAAGAAAAAAATGAAGAAGAATAATAGCTATGCTTTAGAAAATTCTATGTCTGTAAATGCTTTAATAGGAAATTCTATTTTAAATAATAATTTTGATTATGTTACGGATTATAATAGGATTCTCGACGAAATAACTCCGGCTGATATTCAGAATTATATTGATAAATATTTAGATGTTTCAAAAGCTGCAATTATTGTATTGCATCCTGAAACCACTGCGGAAAAACTTAAAGAGAATTATGCAAAAGTTAATGATGTTTCGTTTAAAGGAAGAGCCAGACAACCTTTGAACATGGATAAGGTTTCGTCTGCGACTTTAGATAACAATTATGAGGCTTCTTTTGTAAAAGTTAAAAACAATAACATTGTTTACAGTGTAGATTTGAATTATGACGCATCAAAACTAAATATTAATCCGATGGCAAGGATTGTATTGGATTTAATGCTTCAACGCGGAACAATGGACATGAACAAAGAAGCTTTGGCAGCTTATGAAGAAGATAATAATATCTTTTTATCAAATTCTTTAAGTGTAAATTGTTTATCTTCATATGGTACTTGTGACAAAGAATCTTTGCCGTTGGCTATTAAAAACTTGAATAATAAGCTTAAAAATCCAAGACTAACACAGGAAGAATTTGATATATGTTTGAATCAAATCAAAGATCGTTATGATCGTTTAGAAATAGATTCTCAAATTTTGTTCGAAAATTATCGTGCAAAATATAATCCGAATGTTTTGGGTATAGATACATGTAGAGAGGCTATAGAAACAGTAACGCTTGATGATGTGAAAAAACTACATGAATATATTATGGCAAATTCCAGCGGAACAATCAGTATGAGTATTCCTGAAACAATGCCGGAAGTAAAAAATGTCGCAATAAAAGAATTAAATAAGTTTGATAAGGTTCAACCTTATGAGTATAAGTTTAAAGAAGTTTTTGTTCCGCATTCTGCTCCTGAACTTTTAGTACAGGCTAAAGAAACAGCTCAAGCTGATGTGATGCAAACATATAGATACCAAAGAGAAGATAATCTTAAATTTAGAGCAACAGAAAGACTTTTAAACGCTATTCTTAACGGTTCGCAAGAAATCGGCTTGTTTAATACTCTCCGTGAAAAAGAACATTTGGCATACGCAGTGCATGCAGCTATTGACAGATATGGTGATGAAGGTGTGTTAGCTTGTAATATTTTAACAACGACTGATAATAAAGAAATCGGTGAATTTAGTTATGATAATGTTCAAAAATCAATCAACGGTTTTCATAGACAAATTCAGGCATTAAAAGATTCTAAATATTCAGATGAAGATTTAGAAACTGCAAAACGTACTGTCAAAGCTTCGTTCTTGGAATTTGAATCTTCTGATAATAAAGTAGGTGCTTTGGCAACCTCAATCGGAACTAAAGAAGGTTTAGATTATTTTAACGAATATTTCAAAATTATTGACAGTATTACAAGAGAAGATATCGATGCGCTTGCTCAAAAAATATTCTCTAAGCCTCCGATTTATTCAATCGTTGCAAGCCAAGATACTTTGGATGCTAATAAAGAATACTTAGAAAATCTTAAAAAAGTTTAGTCATATAAGTTTTTTCTGAAGTTTTTGATTTTTTCGGCTTTGGTTTTATAATCATCATTTAATATGTTTTCAAAGGCTTGATAAAAACTCTCAAATGAGCTTATGATGTTATCTTTATTGAGTGATACCATATCGTTGGCCATTTCGGTATTTGACAATGCAAGCCTTGTTGTGTCTTTAAATCCCGTAGCAACAATTGTTTGTGCGAGTTTGTTCTCTTTAATATTTTCGCAAAGAGCTTGAGCAATTACCATCGGTAAATGTGAAATCAAAGCAACTGCTTTATCATGTTCTTCTGCAGAGGTTATAACAACTTGCGCACCTAAATCAGTAATTATTTTTTCTAAATTTTCTTGTTCCGGAAGGATTTCACCGTCTATTGGTGTTATTACCCACTTAGCTCCTTTGAATAGACCAACAAAAGAGTTTTCCCATCCGCTGTGCTCCGTTCCTGCCATCGGGTGTGAAGGAATAAATTTGTAGGAATACTTTTTATTTGATACGAAGTTCTTTAGACTGCATACATCAGTAACAATTGTAGTTTCAGCAACGTAAGTTTCTAATCTTTCCAAGATTTCAAGAGTTTTATTCATCGGTGTACAAACAAAAACTAAATCACAATCCTTCAATATTGAATAATCTTGTGAAACATTTTCTTCTGTAACGGAACGTGAAACACCAACAACATCATAATTGAGTCGCAGTTCTTTAAAAATAGAACCTCCGATTAAACCTAATCCTACAACACCTATCTTCATACTAAATCCTTATGGTTAAATTTCTTTTTGCCTTCAACATAATCCGCAACAATATCTCCGTTACCTTGAAGAGAGTACTTATAAATAGTTAGCCCTTCAAGCCCGACAGGACCTCTGGCATGAGTTTTGTTTGTCGAAATTCCGACTTCTGCACCAAAGCCGTATCTGAATCCGTCCGCAAAACGGGTTGAAACATTGTGATAAACTCCGGCTGAGTCAACGGCTGAAATAAATATTTGCGCATTTTCTCTATTCTCTGTAATAATTGATTCCGTATGTCCGGAAGAGAATTCGTTTATATGTTCAATGGCATCTTCTAAAGATTCAACTTCTTTTACGGAAAGGATTTTATCAGAGTATTCAATATGCCAACTATCCGGTGAAAAATTCAGTTCCACTCCGGATTCTTTTAAAGATTCCAAAAGTTCAGTTTTATGAGCAAAATTTTTGTGAATCAAAAGAGTCTCAACTGTGTTGCAAGCGCTTGGGTACTGGGTTTTAGCATCTATAATAATTCTTTTTGCTTTTTCTAAATCTGCGCTTTCATCCGTAAAAATATGACAAATCCCGTCTGCGTGACCCAAAACCGGTATTTTGGTATTTTCTTTTATAAATTTAACAAGATTATTCCCTCCACGAGGGATTATTAAATCAATATATTTTTCTTGTTCAAGCATTTCTTTAACATCATCACGAGAAAAGACTTGAGTGATAGCATTTTGTGGAAAGCCTTCAACTTTATTCAACGCAGACTGGATAATTTCCATAATTGCCGTATTTGTTAATGCAGATTCTTTTCCGCCTTTGAGAATAACAGCGTTAGATGATTTTATTGCAAGCGCAGAAATTTGGGATATTACATCAGGACGAGCTTCAAAAATAATTCCTAAAACCCCTATAGGACAAGAAGTTTTTGTTAAGATAAGACCTGTATCAAGGCTTCTTTGTAGTAAAACTTTTCCAATAGGATTTTCTAGCTCATATACATCGATAATTCCTTGAATCATGTCTCGCATTTTGTTTTCATCAAGCTTTAAACGATTATAGACCGATGGGGATACGTTATCTTTTGCGAGATCTAAATCTTTTTTATTTGCTTCAAAAATTTTTGATTTATTAGAATCAAGAGCCTCTGCTATTGATAAAAGAGCTTTATTTTTTATATCTGTAGAAAGTGTTGCAAGTTTTTTTGATGCGATTTTTGCGTTTTTAGCTAATTCAATAAAATTATATTCTGCCATTTCTGTAATCCTCGACACGCTTGCGATATTGCAAACGCTTTAGATTAATCATAGTCGATAATTTCTTTTTTAGCAAATGTTGTTGCAATGACATTGCAGGAATTTCATCTGTAATAATCGGCTGTTTGGAAACAAAACCGGTTAAATCAATAAACGGAACTGAATTTCTGTAATCCATATATGGATTACGAGGTGTAAACTCTTGCATTATCTCTCCTTAAAACGATCTGTGATAAAAGAATTTTAGATTGAAAAAAGGCAAGAATCAATAAAAGATTAAGATATATTTACTTATTGAAATAAAATTTGGTTGAAAAATTTTTATGTTATTGATATATTAAACAAGTAAGTCGAAAGCTTAAAAAAAAGTAAGCGCTTGTAGCCCAGTTGGATAGAGCGTTTGGCTACGAACCAAAAGGTCGGGGGTTCGAATCCCTCCAAGCGCGAATAAAAGAACTCTCTTCGGAGAGTTTTTTTATTGGGATTCAAACCCCATATTTGCTTCGCAAACGGGGGTTCTACCTCTCACGAAACGTGACATTTAGTCACCTTTCGTTCGGCAGAGTCTCCAAGCGCGAATAAAATAGTCGGTGATTTTTCACCGACTATTTTATTTGGTATTGGATATGGATGAGAACACCCAACACGAAGTGTTAAGGGGTTCGAGCGCGAACGAGCTGAGGCTGGAGCAATTTTGCAAAGCATTGTAAATGCGTAAGCAAAATGCGGAATTGCCGTTAAACGCGAGTGAGCAAGACAATCCCTCTAAGCGCGAATAAAAGAACTCTCTTCGGAGAGTTTTTTTATTGGGATTCGTACCCCAATTTGCTTCGCAAACGGGGGTTCTACCTCTCACGAAACGTGACATTTAGTCACCTTTCGTTCGGCAGAGTCTCCAAGCGCGAATAAAATAGTCGGTGTATTTTAATGAGTAGTTTGGTCGGAAGTATTTTTTATTTTGTCACCCTGAACTTGATTCAGGGTCTATCCCGTATGGTGCTCTACAACTAACATTGATAGATTCTTAGTCAAGCTCAGAATGACATTTTGAGGTTGAAAGTTTGCATTTTCAAACTACTCAAAAAGTGACTTTTGTTACTCACTATATTCCATATCACCCCATCCACCTTCGGCACCTTCCTCCTCCAGGGAAGGGTTTTGAGCTAACTCCATAAAAAGTCCCATTTGGGTATTTTGAGAGAGTAAATAAGTAGCGTGCGTTGTAACGTTCGAAAGAGATAAATAATAAAGGTGCATTGCAATGTACCCCACTAAATTGAGTGTTGTTACAAAATTTGCTTGAACAAGATACTTATACTAAAATTGTTTTATGAAAAAAGATTTAAATATTTTTGTTCTATTGAGTATATTCATCTTAGGATTATATCTAAGATTAGATGCATTTCTTCTTAATAATTCTTTTTTTACAGATGAAGTTTTATTATTTGCTAATGTATTTTCTAAAAGCTACATTGAATTATTTCAACCATTACAATATTTTCAATCTGCAACGTTTATTTTTTTTGTATTGAGTAAATTTATTAGCAATAATGTGGGTTTAACAGAATTTTGTTTGAGTTTTATACAATTCTTATCAAGTTTTATTTCACTATTTTTTTTTTATAAACTAAGTTTAATTGTATTCA
>JAFQNY010000237.1 GCA_017395765.1 bacterium | reverse complement strand
GTAGGTTGTATGAAAGGTTGTGTTATGTATTTTGCACTTACATATATATAAAGTATATTTCTTAGATAAAATTTCAATACTACGTGTATATTGTTACAAAAATTTACATTTCTTCTTTCAAAAACAAAAAAACAAAGAATCGCTTGATTAAGCGGGATATTAGATATATATTTATCATTAGAAATGAACAAGTTTATTGTCTTTTTCGTTGTTTAAATATATAATAAAGAAGATTAGTTTAGGTATAAATAGATGAAAGATATAGTTGTACAAAAGTTTGGGGGAACATCTGTTGCGGATACAGACAAAATAAAGAATGTAGCCCGCGCGGTAATAAGAGAAAAAGAGCTTGGAAATGATGTTGTAGTCGTTGTTTCTGCTATGGGACATACAACAGATATACTTACAAAATTGGCTAAAGAGATTTCTCAAAATCCATCACCGAGAGAAATGGACATGTTACTATCAACCGGAGAGGGAGTTTCCATTGCACTTTTAGCTATGGCATTACAAGAACAAGGATGTAAAGCTGTAAGTATGAATGCAATGCAAGTCGGTATTATAACAGAAAAAGTTCACTCAAAAGCCAGAATCTTAGAAATAAAAACAGACAGAATTCGTGAACATTTGGATAGCGGAGCGGTTGTTGTTATCGCAGGTTTCCAGGGGATTACGGATGACTTTGAAATTACAACCTTGGGCAGAGGAGGTTCTGATACTTCTGCCGTAGCACTTGCCGGTGCTTTAAAAGCAAAGCGTTGCGATATTTATACAGATGTTGAAGGGGTATATACCACAGATCCGAGAATTGTCCCTTGTGCAACAAGATTAGAACAAATTTCTTACGAAGAGATGTTAGAACTTGCAAGAGTCGGGGCGAATGTTCTTCACCCTCGAGCAGTTGAAGCTGCAACTCAGTATAAATTACCGGTAAGGGTAAGAAGCACTTTTAAACTTAATAATTTAGGAACTTTAATATTAGGAGTCGAAGAAATGGAATTACACAGACCAGTAACCGGTGTGGCATCTGATTTATCTCAATTAAGAGTTGTTGTTTGTGATGTTCAGGATAATCCGGGAGTTGCGGCAACCTTATTTGACGGACTGGCAAAAGAAAATATTTCTGTTGATATGATTATTCAATCATATGCCAGAAAAGCATTGAATACTAATGACATTGCTTTCACTATCGATAAAGCAGATTTAGATAAAACAAAAGAAGTTTTAGAAAAGGTTAGACCGGAATTGAACTACAGCAATATTTTTATCGATGATAAGATTGCAAAAATTTCTATTGTCGGAGCCGGCATGATTGACCATCCCGGAATTGCGGCAAAAATGTTCAAATCATTAGCTAAACTTGGTATTAATATTAAAATGATTGCGACAAGTGAAATAAAAATCAGTTGCATAGTAGAGCAATCAAGAGCTAATGATGCAGTAGAAGCCTTGCACACTGTCTTTGGTCTTGACAGTAATTCCGTGGCAGAAGTAAAAGGTGATTTACCCAACATATAGGAGATATCAATGAAAAAAATATTATGCTCAATAGCAGTTTTATTTATTACTACATTATTAGTTTTTGCGGATGAAAAACAAGATGCACTATCATTTTTCAATAGTTATGTAAATGCAGCAAACACTTATAGTGCTACGGTGGCGGATATGTATTCGCCTTCGGCAAAAATTATCAGACAAGTTGTTAAGCCTGACGGAACTACCGTTGATGTAGAAACAGACACCGCAACATACATAAAACAAATGAAAATAGGTCAAGCCGGTGCTAAACTAAGACATTACAAAAACACCTATACTAACATTACCGTTTCAGCTTTAAACAACGGAAGTTTTAAAATCTCAGCAGATAGACAACCTTCAGGAGAAACATACAAATTAAAAACATATATGATTGTAAAACAACAACCTGACGGAAAATGGTTAATTACGGAAGAAATGATGCAAACAAAAGTTCAGACATTTCTAAGATATGCAGATAAAAAATAATAAATAAAAAAAAGAGGCGGATTTGAAATTTATCAAATCCGCCTCTTTTATTTTTTTAAACCCCTAATGAAGGAGCAATTTGCACAAAAGTTCTAACCAAATTTTCATCCCATTGAGTACCGGCACCTTCTTCCAATATAGAAATTGCTTTTTCAATATTCATTCCTTTTCGATAAGGTCTGTCACTTATCAAGGCATGATATGTATCAGCAATAGCAACTATTTTAGCAGCTAAAGGAATATCTCCATTTTTAAGATTTTCCGGATAACCTTTACCATCAATTCTTTCATGGTGGTATTTAACTATTGGAATCAAATCTCTTAAATTCGGATTTGGTTGCAACACCTTTTCAGCTCCGATTACAG
>JAFQNY010000236.1 GCA_017395765.1 bacterium | reverse complement strand
ATTCAATATCTCTTTTAGGTTGAGGTTTTACCTTATTAAAAAGTGCTAAATTTATTCCGGATAATGTTAATATTACTGAAATTAACCAAACCAAAAATACAGCACCGGGATGTAACAAGGCAGATATTGCAACTGATTTTTTCACAGAAATCACTTCAGGCTTGGTAGTTACAAGCTTTGGAAGCGTATATGGTTCAAAATCAATATTTTCTTCCTCTTCGTCCAGTATAAAATTGTTTTTACTAATAAATGACACTTTAATCTCTCACTAAATTTACACCTACAGAATAATTTGAATTAAATAAAAATAAATTATCCTATAGAATATATCCCTATGCTAATTTTCATACTGATAAGATGAAGAACTAACAGTTATCGGCTGTGTCAACATAATATCAATGGCTGCGTTTACAGGAATTTCTACATTATTACCCTTATCCCAAATTGATTTTAATAAACCGCCACCGGCACCTACTGCAGTACCTAAAGCAGCACCTCTACCGACATCTCCTCCCGCCAAAGCACCGAAAACAACTCCGGAAATAGCACCTGTAGCTGAGCCTGCTGCTAAATCTTTAGTATATTCTTTTGCAACATCCATTTTAGTTCCGCCAACCAAAATTCCTGATAAATCATCAGTTTTGATTACGGCAGAAATAGGAATTTGTGTACCGTATGGAGTAGAAATCTGATTAAATCTTACACAAAGCTTACCGTTTATTCCGCCACGCTTTGCTCTTGAAGATTCGATAACAGTTCCGAATACAACACTTCCGACGGGTGCAATCAATTTACCGTCGTAATAAAAATCATCATTCAAAACCATATTGACTGTCTGTCCGACTGAAGTATATTCTGAAGATATCGGAGAAGTTAATCTAACCTTCATGCCGGCACCGGCAGGAACCATTACGACATTTCCTTGCAAAGTGTTATTATTAGGGTATTGCAACGGAGTTTGTTGATACTGGCTATTATACACAGGCGGAACCTGAGTTTGTTGATATGAAAAATTACTTGCAGCGGTTGCCGAAAGCGTTGTTAACATCATTAATAACATTATATTTGAAACCTTTGACATAAAATCCCCCTCTCATTATATTTTAAGTATTTTACATTGCTTTGTCAATTTATTACGGTATGTGTCATATTTATCGGAGCGACTAAAACCATAACCATATTCGCTCCGGATGAAACTGTTACATGTTCTCCCATACGTCTTTTATCACCGGGAACGTATTGAACAACACCCATCGCCCTGAACATTGACCATCGTTGATAATGCGGGATTTTATTATATGTTTCCGGAGGGGTTAATTCACCTCCTATTTTATTATCATTTGAGGTTGAAATATAGGCTTTTATAGGAACTTCAAACCCGTCTGAGAGATACATTTTATTAATAAAAACTTTCATTGAAGCGTTTGTACCTCTAATAGGTTCATTTTTCTTTTCAATAAAACCTTTTAACTTTGTACCTTGAGGAATAACATTTTTATCAAAAAGATAAATATCATTAGTCGTTATAAACTTTAACTCTTCACATTCTTCGGTATAAGCCGTTGAAAACTCTTGAAGAGACATTATCGGGATAAAATAACCTGCTGGGATTTGATATTCGTCATAATCCTTTAAGACAGGCGCAGTCGCATAACAGCAACCACAAAACAGTATTACTAAGAGTAAAAAAGCTTTTCTTAACATACTCATAATTATACTGTTTATGAGCAAAATATCAAGTCTTCTCTATCTCATTTAAATATTCTTTTACGGAATTAATCGGTATGGCAAAACCAATTCCTATATTAGATATATTATTATCAGGATTATAAATTGCTTGATTGATGCCTATTATTTCTCCGTTTTTGTTTAATAACGGACCGCCGGAAGAGCCGGGATTGATTGCAGCATCAGTTTGAATCCGATTTTTTGCATAATCAATACGAGAAATGATACCTTGTGTTAATGTTCCGTTAAAACCAAAAGGGTTCCCGATTGCATAAACTTTTTGTCCGACTTTTATTTTTTGAGAATTTCCGAATTTAACAGTCTTTAATTCATTTGAGGGGTTAATTTTAATCAGAGCAATATCTTTATTTTCACCCAACTTTTTAAGTATTTTAGCTTTGTAGTTTTGTCCGTTGTACATCGTAACAACAATAGTGTTTCCGTCTTCTAACACATGAGCACTTGTTAAAATTATTCCGTTTTTATCAATAACACAACCCGTACCGCAAGAAAGTCCGTCTCGTGCTTGAGAATCAACACAAACTATTGCGGGATTAATTCGTTCATATATAGAAATCACCTCTTGCTCATCCCTGTCAAAGGCATAAACGGGAAATACGGATAACAAAAACAATAATAAAATAATTTTTCTCATACAAAATTATTTATTTTAATTTTGGGTTTTTACAATTAGCTACTCAGGGATATCAACTTTTACGCTCAAGCATAACTACAGAATTAGCCTCAATAGCTTTGCTTTCTCCGACCGCATCCAAATTTTCTTTTGTTTTTGCCTTAATTGAAATATCTGCAGGAGCTAACTCTAAAACCTTTGACAAAATTTCTTTCATCTTAGGAATATAAGGCATCATTTTAGGATTTTGAGCTATTATATTCGAATCTAAGTTGCTTATTGAATAACCTCTTTGCAGAATTTTTTCGTAAACTCTTTTTAATAAAATAATACTGTCTGCATTTTTGTATTGAGGATCAGTATCCGGAAAAAGTGTTCCGATATCATCTAAAGCTAAAGCACCTAAAAGAGCGTCGATAATGGCATGAACCAAAACATCCGCATCAGAATGACCCAATAAACCTTTTTCATGTGTTATTTTCACTCCGCCGATTATTAGCTCCCTACCTTCAACAAGACGGTGAATATCGTATCCGATTCCTATTCTGTATTTTTGCTCTGCCATCTGATAACTCCTTTGTTGATATTATACCACGAACGATAGTCATAAAAACTTAAGCCTCCGATTGAAAACACCGCAATTGTATAAATTATGTTGATTATAGCAACTGCAGGGCAATACTTGGGGTTTGATTTACAGTTGATAACAAAGTCGATGCAGCTTGTTGTAAAATTTGTTGTTGGATAAATGTTGCGCTCACTTCACCGATATCCGCATCCATTATTGTCGAACGACTTGAAACTAAATTGTCGTATTGTATTGAAATTTCGTCTAACACGCTCTCTAAACGGTTTTGAGCGGAACCTATTTCGGCTTGCTTAAAACTTAGCTTATCTATAAAATCATCAATTGTCACCAATGCATTCTCTGAAGTTATATCGATATCCAAAGCTGAAATCTCAAACATAACACCGGTTTCTATAACCATTAAGGAATAGTTATCACCATTTGAACCAATATGAAAACCTATTTGACGTTGCTGATTTGATATCCCATTAATCCCAGCTAACATTAATGACATGTCGTAATCAATAATTGTATCATTTTTAGTACAAGCTCCTATCATCTCTAATGATTGAGCTACACATTGAGAGTTTAAAATATTTACTTTACCGAAATTGGTATTATCAGAAGTTATTGAAATAAATCCAATAAAACTCCCTGATTTTGCCGATGTTGAGGTGACATTTCCTAATGCTCTTGTATTGTTAATATCAATTGTACCTGAGGCTTTATAAATACAACCAATTAATCCGCCGGTACCACCACCACCTTTCACATCCCCTTCGCTATAACAATTGTAAATACTACTGCCACCATATTGCCCAATCAGCCCCCCTACCTTACTTAAAGCGGAAACATCTCCCTTTGCATAACAATTCTTTATAATCCCACCACCAATTCCAAGAAGACCACCAACGGGATAAGAGCTAGATTGAACATTTCCTGTAGCAAAAGAATTTTCTATGTTTGAACCTTCCCCAACAAGACCTCCACACCAACCTCCAGCGTTAACATCTCCTGTCGCATAACAATTTACTATATTACTACATGTACCTACCAATCCTCCACAACGACTGCCATTTGTTTGAGTTACAGTACCAGTCGCATAACAATTAATCACTTTAGCTGCATACCCTGCTAGACCTCCTCCATAAGAATTATTTAAAATTACATCTCCAGTTGCAAAGGATTGTTCAATATTACCATTGGTAAAACCTATTAAACCTCCTATGTAATCACCACCAGTTGAACTGACATCACAAGTTGAATAAGAGTTTTTTACTGAACCTGAAGAACCGGCAAGACCTCCTACCGAACCTCCTATAGCTCGAATGATACCAGTAACAAAACAATTATTTATAGGGGAATACCTCCCTCCTCCTGTCAAACCTCCAACATGATTCTTCCCTTTAACTTGTACATTCTTTAAAGCTACATTTTTAATGTTTGCAAATTGCCCCTCATACCCAAACAACCCCTGATAATCAGCAGTTTCATTATCTATTTTTAAGTTTGATATAGTATGTCCGTTACCATCAAAGGTACCTTTGAATGGATAAGTTGTATTCCCAATAGGAATCCAGTTTCCATTGGCATCACACCAATCTTTTAAATCAATATCGCAAGACAATACAAATATTCCATTTTGGGTACTAGTACCGGAGTTCACAATCTCCGCCAATTTTGCTAAATCTTCGGCTGATGTTATCTTATATTTTTTAGAGACACTTAAATCAAAATCATCTATTGAACTCATCGCTTCGACTTCAGCTTGGCTATAGGTTACAGGGTTATCTATAAATCCGTTATATTCACTCTTTATATTTATATTCGTTTCATCAATAAAACCACTTTCTCCGGCTTTTGGCATTGAATCAAATGACAATGAGTTTGGGTCACTGAACAAAGATATACTATTATAATTAGCTGATTTATAAACTTTATTTAATTCTTTTACCAAGGCTTGAGCTTCCAAGTTCATTACGGCTGCAGTTTTGGTTTCGTATGAAGTACTTTTCGCTTGCATTGCAATGTTTCTTAAGCGTTTTGCATAGGATTCTATTTCTAACAAAGATTCACTCGCTGTATTTAACAAATCAAGAGCCTGCATAACATTCTCTTCGGCTACTTGGTAAGAACCAATTTTTGTGAACATTTTTGTTGCAATAGAATAATTTGCCGCGTTGTCTTTTGCGTGGTTGATTTTATACCCCGTACTCATTCTCTCAACCGCTTGATTTAGGTTCAAGCTTGAGTTTTTCAGGCTTGATTGGGCTATCAATGATGAAAGGTTGGTGTTAATGCTTAGCATTTACGCCCTCCTTTCTTGGTTGGATTTGGGAAGTTTGAAAAGCCCCCTTCCCCCTTCGGGACCTTCTCCCCTCAAGGGTGAAGGCGCAAGGTTTGTTTTCCTTCTCAATAGCAGTTGTAATTAATTCTCCCCCAACAGCAACGTCATCGTGGACTTGTTCTGCAATCGCAAGAGTTTTAAATATTACACAACAATCTAAACCCCAACAAACACGCGGGTTTACCCCCCCCCCCCCCGACACTCAAAATCGGCACTACAAGAGGGTTTGAGGCAAAAATATTCAAAGCTTTAAATTTTACATCCTTCAATTGAACTGGTCCTTCAGTTTAGTCTTTATACATATCCAATTCCACATTATTATAATTTACTAACGCTTAGATTATGAAATCGTTACAAAACTTCACAATAATAGCGCAAGCTCAATAAAATCAAGCTTATAAAATTTTATTACTACCGTATCTATTGTAAATATTCCTTTATAGATTTTATAAATACCCAATTGTCATATATAAAATCACTCTTTTTACAAAAGGCTTTTACCTGACAAGAGAATATTAATTATTCAATCAGATTAATAAAATAAACTTGTTACTAACATTGAGGAGGATTTATGACCGGCATTTGTACTGCACCAATTTATGAACTAAAAGAGCTTAACAATATTTTTATTGAAATGACAAACAAAAATTGCAACAAAAGATGCAACTGTTGTTATTTAGAATTACCAAATTCACAAAAAATAATTAAAGACTTCATTTCAACAGATTCAATAAAAGAAATGTTAGAAGATACAAAAAATGAAAACATCAACTGTATTTATTTAACAGGAGCAGAACCTATGCTTCATCCTGATTTTAATACAATACTCCGACTTTGTTTAAAAAAACATAATGTTTGCATTTGCACAAACGGAAGTTTTCTTAATGAAAAAAAAGTCAGATTCTTAAACAAAGTTGAATCAGAAAGTTGTAACCAAATATTTTTTAAACTTTCTTTGATTCACTACAACGAACAAGAAAACGATGCTTTTAAATACAGAGGAAATTTTCGTCAAACAATTTTTGCATTAAAAACTTTATCAAGATACAATTTCACTTCAGCCTTGACCGTTCAAAACCGTTACAAGCTTAGTCATGAAGAAATTAGAAATGCGTTTAATATGTTATTCAAAGAACATGAAATTAATAATACCGATTTACAAATTATTGTCTCACACCCTGATTTTGATGAAGAAAATTATATTAAACCTTCCACAAAAACTGATTGCATGAACGGCAGAACCCTTTGCGCAACCGGAATATATGCTTGTCCGTTTTTAGCCGAAGATTACAGAGGCAGATTAGGTGCGTGTTTTAAAAATTACTCAAAATATGTCACTGCAGAAAGTGATTTTTGTGCAACATGCTCGAAAAACAACAATTTCATGTTTACTATAGGTTAAAAAGATAAGTTAAATCATTAGTTCTACGTTATATATCCCTTATATAACTTAATTAGCAAGGTATATAGGGCGGAAAGTTAGTAAACAATTGTAACATTATTCATGCTAATTAATACTTTAGTATTATTTTTTTGTTAAAATTATGTTATAAATAATAATGTAAAAATATATATCCATAGACAAATGAATGGAGGCAAAAATGTCAGTAGGACAATTCGTATTTATGTTACATAGTCACTTGCCATATTATAGAAAAGCAGGAATGTGGCCATTCGGAGAAGAGAACCTTTACGAATGTATGGCAGAAACTTATGTACCTCTATTAAATGCAATATCAGAATTATACGATGAAGGTATTAAAGCTAAGTTAACTGTCGGTATCACTCCGATACTTGCAGAACAACTTGCAGACGAACATTTACAACATGGGTTTGTTGAATACATTGATTCAAGAATCAAATCTGTTTCAAAAGATTTGGAAAGATATCCTGACCCTAAAGTTGCACACTCTCAACACTTGAAATATCTTGCTAAATATTATTTTGATTTATGGAACAAATTAAGAGATGATTTCGTAAATAAATATGAAATGAACTTAATTAAATACTTCAAAAAATATCAAGATTTAGGTTGTATTGAGATTACAACTTCAGGAGCTACTCACGGATTTTCTCCACTTTTAGCTACTGACAGCAATTTGAATGCACAGTTCAAAGTAGGTCAAGATACAACAAAAAGATTGTTCGGTAAAAAAGCAATGGGTGCTTGGTTACCTGAATGTGCATATAGACAAGGTTATGAATATGTCGGAAAAGATGGTCAAAAACATTGGAGACCGGCTATTGAAGTAACTCTGCAAAACAACGATATTCATTATTTCTTTACTGAATCTCACGTTATTGAAGGTGGAAATTCCATCGGTAACAGACGTGTAATCGGTATGTACGGAAACATTGAATATATTCCTTTACCGGAAAGACCTGCAACAGGATATGACACATACTCTGCTTACTGGTTACCGGATGCACAAGTTGCGGTTATGGGTCGTAACGACAGAGCCGGCTACCAAGTTTGGTCAGCTGCTGATGGTTATCCTGGTGACGGTTGTTTCAGAGAATTCCACAAAAAAGATGACAAATCAGGTATGCACTATTGGAGAATAACTTCACCTACAACTGATTTGGGTGATAAAATGTTATATGATCCGGTTCTTGCAATGAACAAAATCAACGAAAACTCTGATCACTATACAACAATGATTTATCATTTATTAAACGATTACAAAATGGCTAACAACAAAGATGGCTTGGTAATGGTTTCATTTGATACTGAATTGTTTGGTCACTGGTGGTTTGAAGGTGTTGAATTTATTAAACAGGTTGTTAAAAAATTCAACGACTATTTACCGGAAGTAGAAAGACTTACTGCAGGCGAATATGTAACAAAATATCCGCCAAAAGAAGCTATCCAAATCCCTGAATCTTCTTGGGGACAAGGCGGTCACTTCTACGTATGGATGAACCACTTAACTGAATGGATGTGGCCAATTATCCACTCTTGTGAAAAACGTATGAGTGCTATTACTGATACTTATGCAGAAAAACCTGAAAACGGTTTATTATTGAGAGCTCTAAATCAACTAGCAAGAGAAAACTTGTTGTTACAATCTTCTGACTGGCCGTTCTTGATTACAACATGGCAAGCTAAAGATTATGCAACAGACAGATTTAACGAACACGTTGACAGATTCAGTTTAATCGCTGATATGATTGAAGCAGGTTCAATTGATGAAGCTAAGCTTTCAGAAATCGAATCTATCGACAACTGTTTCCCTGAAATTGATTACAGAGTTTATCAATCAATTACAGAAGGTGTAATTCCTCAACAAGAAAAGAAATTAGCGCCTTTATATAAGTAATGGTTGTTTGTTTAAATAAGAAGAAAAAAGAGGAAGTTTGATTAAAACTTCCTCTTTTAAATTTTTCTTAATATTTATTGTAATTATGAAACTACCTTATACAATAGCCTTATTTCGCTCAATACGTTTTAGTAATTCACCGTCCGGTTCAAAGAATGGAGATACGGTCATTACTCTTGCTGCGATATCAGGGTGATGATATATAAACTTTAATTCACTTTCTGTTAAAGGTTTTTGAGTATGTACGTTTGCATAACGCGCAAGTTCCAAAATGTTTCGAGCTTCATTCTCATCGTGGAATTCTATCTCTAACTTATTATATACATTTCTAAACCCTTTAATACCACCATATTCACCGGTCGTAATCATTCTTCCGGTTTCAATGATTTCAGGTTCACCACGTCCCAACTCTTCAAAATCATATAATTCGTAATTTCTTCTATCTTTTAAAGCACCATCCGCATGAATACCGGATTCATGTGCAAAAGCGTTATCTCCGACAGCAGGTTGGTTTATCGGAATAGGTAAACCAAATGCATATGCGGTATATTTTGACAATTGCCAAGCTTTTGATAAATCTATATTTTCATCGACAACTTTTTCTGAATTTTTGAAACCCGCAGATTTTAAGGTTGCTAACAAACAAGATACCAAATCAGCATTTCCTGCTCGTTCTCCCATCCCGTTTATAGCCGTATTAATATAAGCATCAACACCGGCATCCAGAGCAGCCCTTGCTCCTTCAACAGAACAAGCAACCGCCATACCTAAATCATTGTGAAAATGCATTTCAATAGGCATTTGGGTTTCTTTCGCCAGTTGATGTATTCTTGTATATGTTGTGTGCGGATCTTCATAACCTAAAGTATCACAGTATCTAAACCTATAAGCACCACATTTTTTTGCCTCTTTTGCCAATTTAATTAAATAGCCTAAATCACTTCGAGAAGCATCTTCTGCATTTACACCGATTATTTTTGCGCCTTTATCAACAGCACATTCAACCGCTTCACAAGTCATTTTTATAATATCTTCATGAGATTTTTTACCTAAATATTTTCCTTGAATCATTTGATCCGAAGTAGATTGTGACAGATTACAGTATTGTAATGCTGGACAATTTTTAAAAGATTGTTCAACATCAGATGCGATTGCTCTCATCCAACCTGAAAGTTTTGTTGTTTTTATTACACCACGCCTAACAAGCTCTAAGTTGGCATTCAAATAATTCAATTCATGCATAGTTGTCGGGAATCCAAACTCGGATTGAGTAATCCCCATATCATCCAACATTAAATTAATCAAAGTTTTTTGTAACTTTGCCAAACCCAATCTCGAAGTTTGCACCCCGTCACGATTTGTTACATCTACAAAATAAATTTTCGGCATATTTTATCTCCAAGTAAAAACTGTAATGAAAGTATTTTACAATATAACGACATCCATCGCAAGTAAAGATTATATTAAAATTACATATCAACATCAAGAGTTCGTGTTCTTAAAGTTCTTTGATTAGTTTGATTATTTATTATCTCAGAAGCTGCTTTATCTGCTTCATCAAATTTTTTCTGATTATATAAAATTGAAAAAATTACAGCTAACTGCATACCTATTAAAGCTAAAGAACAAACTTTCCAAATAAAATCTACGTCTGAAACCTTATTTAACTTTTTTTCAATAGAACTCATAAAAGAATTCTTTCCAAATGTTATTGCTGATTTATCTTTATTCGATTGATTTGTATTAGAAGTTTTCTTATTATAATAAGCTCCGATTTTTGAATCAAACCCTACTTTCATATGACACCTCCTATTGTATTTTTATCTTATTTACCAAAGAATCTTTTACTAATGTTACGGTATCTACCGCCTTTTCTACATATTGTGAACGAATATTTTTGCTCGGTAACATATATAACAAAGACATTAACCCTGCAATAACAAAAACACCTGCAGTTATAGAAAGATTTTTAAGCAAATTTTCATTTTTGTGAGCCTTATCAAGAGATTTTTGAGGAATATCTTTCAAAGCTAATTCATCTATTGCTCCAAAATTAAAAAGTCGCATAACGCCATTATTTTTTAGACGTTTAATTAGCGAAACCTTTATTTCATTTTCGTTTTTAGCAGGTTTGACATAAATATCTATATTCTTTTTTTCTAACTCCTGTAAGTATGTTTTGTTAGAATTCTTTTTTAGAGGTTTCTTAAATTCAGCCTCTAAAGAATCAATCAGTTTATATTGATTTTCTGTATATGTCTGAAAATATCGCCCACAAACAGACTTAAATGACAAGCTGTTAGAATTACCAACTTTATTTATCATAATTATATCTCCTTAGTTGATTTAAATATATTATTTTTATTGGTTTAAAATCTGATACACATATAAACATAATACACACCCTTTTTATAATTTTACCTCAAAAATTTCACAAAATTTTTGCCTACTCCATAACGTTCACAATATCTTTTAAGTTCTTTAATCACTATATTAGAAAGTAAAAATACTGCAATCAAATTCGGAACTGCTAAAAACAATGTAACCGCATCAGATAAATTAATTATTGATTGAAAATTCATTGCAGAGCCTACAATAATGCAGATGCAATATATTGATTGGAAAATTCTGGTTTTAAGCTTACTTTCACCAAACAAAAATGTCCAAGCTTTTAATCCGTAATATGAACCACAAAGCATTGTTGATAAAACAAAACAACTTGCCATCACCGTCAACAAAATAGGATAAAAAGGACAAATCGTAGCAAAAGCCTTAGAAGTTAACTCAATACCCGCAATTCCGTCAACCGATAAATAAGCCTTTGAAACAACTATCACAAATGCAGTTGCTACACCTACAATTACTGTATCAACAAAAGGTTGTAACATTGATATAAAAGCTTGCGCTACCGGTTTATTAGTATTTACTGCACTAAACGCAATCGGGGCAGTTCCTAAACCGGATTCATTTGCAAACATTGCACGTCTAAATCCCCAAATTAAACAAGCAAAAGCTCCACCAGTCATCGCTCTTGGAGAAAAAGCCTCTTTTAATATTAAAGTTACGGTCTCAGGCAAGTGATGAATATTCACCAAACACACCAAAAAAGCACTTGCTACATACAGAGAACACATAACCGGAGTCACTTTTGAAGTAAAATTACCTATGGCTTTTATTCCGCCGATAATAGTAAACCAAGTAATAGCCGCAACAAATACACCTAATATCCAACCATTATTCGCAAATATACTGTTATCACCCCCAGTGACTTCGGTATATTGAGCAGCCATCGCATTAATTTGAAATAAATTCCAACCGCCTATCATAGCAAAAATACAGCACACAGCATAAATCTTTGCTAAATTTTTCCCAACTATTTCGCCATATTTACCAAACAAACCTCTAAATGCAACCGGAATGTAATACATCGGGCCACCGGAAACAGTTCCGTCAGAATTTGTTTGTCTAAACTTTACTCCCAATAAAACTTCCGAAAACTTTAAAGCCATTGAAAACAAACCTGCAACTATCATCCAAAAAATAACACCGGGACCTCCTATAGAAACTGCAGCCGCCGAACCGGCTACATTACCAATCCCTGCTGAAGCAGATATAGTTGCACTTAAAGCTTGAAAAGAAGACAATTCTCCCTTTTTCTTTCTTTGGTAACCTGTTAGATTTTTGTGCTTATAATTATTAGTTATAAGTTTTAGAGCGTGCTTAAACCCCCAAAAACCTATAAAACCTGTTCTTATAGTGAAAAACAAAGCTGCTGTTATCAATAAAGCAACCAAAAGTTCTATCTCAACATTTGCAATTGTGACAGAAGAAAAAATTATGGCTGAGACTTTATCGGCAATCGGTGCTAAAGTGCTATCTATTAAGGCACCTAAATTCATACATACTATCATATAATAAACATGATTATTTTTCATATTTTTTGTTAAATTATATAACCAAAAGCTTTCCCCTATTGATGAATAACAAAATTTAGATTTAGCTTTATTTTTATAATAAAGGAGAAATTTATGTCAGAAAAAAAATTTTTAGGTTTTATCTTTATTGAAGGTCTAATTCTCTTGTTATTAGGTTTATGTGTTCTTATATT
>JAFQNY010000235.1 GCA_017395765.1 bacterium | reverse complement strand
TTTTTACCTTCAAATCAAACAATCCTCAGGAAAACCAACAACAATCAATTCCACAAGGATTAATTCCTGATGTCCAAACCACAATACCTCAACCTCAACCGCAAGTACAACAAGAACAAACACAACTTGTACAAATTCCTGATATTTATTATATGCCTAAAGATGACGGTCCTAAAAACTTAAAAGAAATCGTCAAACAAGTTGATATGATGGGGATGATTTCTCCTTGGTTTGAAAACCCTTTACTGATGGGTGGTACCGCAGTCGGCTTATCTATGGGAATTGACAAGTTCGCAAACTCATTTGGCGGAGAATATGAAAAATCAATCTTAGGAAAAGCCACAGCTTTAGGGGATAGAATTGAATCTTCTGAATTTATAAAAAAACCTGGGTCTCAAAAAATCCTCAAAAAAGCTAACAGCGGAATAAACCGTATTAATAACTTGCTAAACAAAAGTGCTCTTATACGTGCTATGAGAAATACTCCGGCAGAAGCTGAATGGCAAATGCCAAGATCTGAATTAATATCACAAAAAGTTCGAATTCTTGAAGATTTACATCATATAACAGGAACTCTTGAACTATCAACTAATAAATTTATTCAAGTTAAAAACTTAGGTTTAGATAAGACTGAAAAACAGCTTCTTAAAGAATACTTTAAAAAATCAAGAATTTCTCAAATAAATCCAAATGACGTAGTCAATTGGACATTATTAAAACGCTTAGAAGTTCCGGAAGAAGAAATTAAAAAGATTTTAGCAAAAGGAGAGGCTGCTCTGCCGGAAGTAAAATCCAGAGTTCTTAAACAATTGGGATTTACTGTTGAAGAATTGGCAGATATCAGAATTCATCCTGAAAAATATTTAAACAGAGTCAAAGATTCAATGTTAAAAACCGGTAAAAAGGTTAAAATCGGTGCCGGACATTTCGGAATTCTCGGACCTTTCCAACTTTTTGAACGTTCAATAAGCTGTGATCAAATCGGAAACAAATTACGCAGTATAATGGACCCTAATATTTCAAAAACAGGGAAAGTATTAGCTAAAACTATTCAAAAAGTTTATCGAGGCTTTACTTTCGGTGGCGGTAAACTTGGTATGTGTTTATGGATTGCACCGTCTGTTTTAATGATGTTAAAAGATACGGTTAAAGCTGGTTGGGACGAAAAAATCGGAACCTTCGTTAACGGATCTTTCGAAGCTATCTCTTGGGTATTTACATTCCCTCTTTCAATTGCAACTATGTACGCTTTAGCGGGTATGGAATTCGCAGGAATGAGTAAAGATCAAGTTGCAAAATACAGAGAACTTGTTAAAAACTTCAATGACGATGTATTAAAAGGTACTTATAAAGATTTTGCGTCTTATCGAAAAGCTAAAAAAGCGATAAAAGCTCAATTAAAAGCATTGAAAAAAGATGTTGGTCCTCAAAATTTATTCACAAAAGCAGTAAGAAAAATTTGGAGCACATTAAATATGGATTTAGGAATGATGAAACCGTTCCAAGGCAAAAATCCTATTACTAATTTACTTCATAAAATTCCAAACAGTTTAAAGAACTGCTTTGGAGTACCGCTAAGATTTATAATCTGCATGTTTGCGGTTGAAGGCTTCTACAGAAGTGTCATCGAAAAAGGTTCAAGGACTTTATTCGGGAGACATTACGATCATATGAAGCATGAAGAACATGACATGAAAAAGAAAGAACAGAAAAAATTCTTAAAAGAAGATTTACAAAAAAGATTGTATGAAGCTCAAGCTGCAAAAAACGAAAATGCTGCAAATCCTCAATCTATAACCAATACGCAAAACATTCAACCAACACAACAACTGAATGAAATCAATCCTGTTAATATTTTTGAAGAAAAACCGGTAACATCAACCGTATCAACAGTATCTCCGTCACAACCGAATACTGCTAAAACAACAACTGAACCAATCGTTCAAACAAACAACACTGCAATCGATGCAGAGAAAAATATTACAAATAACAAAACCAATTCCGCAACAAGACAAATAAAACCACAAGAAATACAACAAGTTAAAGAAAAAATTGATAATTATACATACATTCCTTCTTCAGAAAATGTGATAAAACAACAAAAAGAAACTTTAGAAAACAAATATATTCCTTCACAAGAAGGTATCAAACTTACAAATACTTTTGATAATTCGCACCTTGCCGATGCGCTAAATCGTGCTGACAGAGCTGAACAAAGGGCATTACAAATCCTAAGCGGCAATTTTGACGGGATGTAAAATTGTTACATAAACACTCATTTTGTAACAATTATTAATAAACTTGACATGTTTTTGCTATAATTGAAAAACGATGTCGAAATATATTACACATTTTAAGAATACAATTAGAGGAAAAGAGACTATGAAGAAATTTTTATGGATGTTACTGGCTATGCTTATGAGCCTGCAATCTGCCTTTGCAATGAATGTTGATGCATTCATCGACAAAAACATTGCACCATACACGGACGCAGTCGCCAAAGCCATATTCTTTCCGATATCTATCTTCGGCGCAAAAGTTCCTGTGATTATTTTATGGATTTTATTTGCCGGAATTTTCTTCACTATATATTTTAAAGGTATCGCCATTTGGGGATTTAAACATGCTATCGACAGTGTCACAAAAAAATCTGACAATACTGACGGTTGCGGTGATGTAAGCTCTTTTCAAGCTTTAGCAACAGCATTATCCGGAACTATCGGTATCGGAAGTATTGCAGGTGTCGCTATTTCTATCTCAATCGGCGGTCCCGGAGCTGCTTTCTGGATTTTCTTCGGTGCTATATTAGGTATGTCTATAAAATTCATTGAGGCATCATTAGCTGTTAAATACAGAAGATTTAACTTAGACGGTTCTGTTTCAGGCGGACCTATGCACTATATTGCACACGGCTTAACACGAAAAAAGTTGCGTTGGTTAGGTCAACCTTTATCTGTAATTTTTGCAATGCTTTGTATTGGCGGAGGTATTACAGGCGGTAATATGATTCAAATTAACCAAACAGCTCATCAGATAATTTTCATAACCGGCGGTGAAAACAGTATATTCCATGGTTATGCTTGGATTCTTGGTGTTATTGCAGCTATATTAATCGGTTTAGTCGTAATGGGCGGAATTAAAGGTATCGCAAAAGTTACTACGGTTCTTACTCCTACAATGTGTGGTTTATATATTATTTCCGGTTTAATTGTTATTTGTGCTAATTTTTCAAACATACCGAGCGCATTAGCATTAATCATCAAGGAAGCTTTCCATCCGACAGCGATTGCAGGCGGATTTTTCGGAGTCATTATTATCGGTTTAAGAAGATCTGTTCAATCAAACGAAGCCGGAACAGGTGCAGCTGCGATTGTTTATGCAGCAGCTCAAACAAAAGAACACATTTCACAAGGTTTTGTTGCTTTATTAGAAACATTCTTAACAGGAGTTCTTTGCTTGTTTACATCTTTTGCAATTATATTCTCCGGAGTTTTAGAAAACACAACAATCGGACAAATTTCAGGTATTGAATTAGCATCAAATGCTTTTCAATCAGTAATTTCGTTCTTCCCAATAATTCTTTCAATAATTGCGGTTTTGTTTGCGTTGTCAACACTTATCAGTTGGGCATATTACGGACAAAAAGCTTGGACATTCTTGCTTGGAGAAGGTAAAAAACGTGTTATTACATTCAATTTAATCTATTGTTTATTCATTGTCATTGGTTCTGCAATGAATGTTCAATCTATCATTGATATTACAGACGCAATGATGATAGCAATGTGCATACCGAATGTTATAGTTCTATATATCTTAGCTCCGGAAATTAAAAGAGATCTTAAAGATTATATAGAAAAACACAACTTCCCATTTGCTAAAAAGTTAATCAGATTTTAAACCTATCCTTCTTCAAATGAAGAAGTGGTAGGATGGGGTGATATAAATGTTATACTTAGATGCAGGTACAACATATTCTAAAATAATTACTAAGAGGAACTGTTTTGATAAACAGTTCCTTTGGGCTAATAAAGGTGATTTAAACTATTATATCGTACCTTCAAGCCTCATTAAGACTTTAAATCTTACTCCGACAAAATGTTGCGGACATATGTCAAACGCCAATGAAAATGAAATTATTGCTCTAGCTAACGGAGCTAAAAAAATGAACATTGATTCAAACGCTACCGTTTTAGATTTAGGTAGCAGAGATGCAAAATGGATTCGATTTAAAGATGGAAAATTTCACGACATGGATTGGAACACATCTTGTGCAAGTTCAACAGGAGCAACGGTAGAGATGCTATTAAAATTCTATGATACAAAAGCTGAGGACTTAAATTTTTCTGAAGAAAAATTTGCGGTGACTTGCGGGATTTTTGGAATGGAAAAAATAATGGACTCTATTTCTTCCGGAGCTAAACCTGCCGAAGCTATTTCAAAATTTGTTCACGGAATAGCCTATAACGCTTGGAATTTTTCAAAAAGACCTAACAAAATATATCTTTCAGGAGGTTTTTGCGAAAATAAATGTCTGGTAGAATCAATGCAACAATATTGTGAAGTTATTGCTTTAGGCAGATTTGTACTTTGCGAAGGTTTAATATCTTAAGTTGTTTTTTCTTTGAAAAAAAAGTAAAATATCAAATAAAGGTTGGATGCAATGAAAAAATTTTTAATAACTTTATTTATGTTTTTAGCAATGCCTGTATATGCAGACACTATGCCTTTTTATATTGATTCTATTCCTAAATCACTTTTAGGAGTATATCAAACAGGCAAAAATATAACTATAATGTCACATCCTGATACAAACTCTACTGTCATAAAAAAAATGGAATTTACATATAATCCTGAAACAATGCCGGACGGGGTTTTTGCGGTTTTGATTAATGAAAAACAACTCGGGTTTTTATATGTAACAGATATTAGCGATGACGGGTGGATTGAAGTTCTTTATAACAAATCTACCGGAGCAAAAGGTTGGGTATTAACAGAAGACCGTATGCAGTTTTTACCTTGGATAAACTTTTATAACTTATACGGCAGAAAATACGGATTACGTTTTTTAAAAGATGTGCCTGATGAAATAGAAGTCTTGCACGCAAAACCGGAAGAACTTTCTCAAACAGTATCAAGATTAAATTATATAAAACAAATTAAATTAACTGTAATGCGAGGCAATTGGGCTTTGGTTTCCGTAATGGATTTGGATAAAACCCCTAAAACCGGATATATGCGTTGGCGAGGCGATGACGGAACAATATATGCCTTTCCGAATATAAAATAAATTTAAAAACACTAAAACATCTCCTCCATTCGGGGGAGATATTTTAGTATTAATTAAATTTTTAAAAAAAATATCCGATATACATAATATGAAAAGCTAATGCTTTTCATACCTCCTCCCCAAGTCTGGTAGCCGTTCTCAATTGAATGGCTTTTTTTTATGAATATATTTATGTAAACATACAAAAAGAGGGAATTAAAATTCCCTCTTTTTAAACTCCAATGATTTTATTAAGATAATTTTTCAATCAAAACTGCGTGTTTTGAAGCAAAATCTTTACCACGAGAAATAATCGCCGCTTTCAATATTGCATGCAAATCTATTGTTTCAATTTCCTCATATGTATTAGGAATTCTTAATGACCAGTTCTGATCACCGGATGTTCCCGGAGTATTATATGTTTCCTTAATCTTAAAGAAATCCGTAAAGAATATTTGAACATTTTTCGCCTTGGAAGCAAATATTTCGGTTAGCTTAACGAAAGTTAAATACTCTTTATCTTGAGTTAATCTAACAATAATATCATCCTTATTCTCGGCTTCCGCAAATAAATCTTCAACTAGGTTTTTCGCATGTAAATAACCTTCATGTGTATTAATCATTGATTCAGCCCACATTTCAATAGGGTTATTATCATGAGTTCCCACCATATTCCATACATTTTCCGTAATATTTTTACATCTGTAAGGATGTTCAGGCTTTTCAGGAACAACAAATTGAGTTAATCTCATACCTTGCAACGCATATTTTTCCATAACAGCCGCCACAGGGTTTGTTAGAGTTCCCAAATCTTCACAAACGATAGAATTCTTATCCAAACCGCATTCTTTTGCCGCAGCAATTACAATTTTTTCAATCAATCTGCCATAAAGCTTTATTTGTTCATCAGATAAAGTCTTGACTCTTTTTTCTTTATCAGCTTCCAGAGTCCAGTCCAAATCTTCGTTTCGTGCAATTGCATATCTTGAAAGTTCAGGATGTTCAGGTGATGAATACAATCTGCCTGCACCGTCCTCACACATAGGTTTTTTACCAACTTTGTAAACCCAAGGGTCAATCAAACCTACAATGTGATCAATCCTAACCCCACCCGGATTTTCTTTGAACATTTTTTTGTAAAGGTTTTTCATTAAAATACCGCCTTCACCTAATGAACCGTCAGAATTAAACATTTTATCAGGATCCATTACAGGGAAGCCCCAAGCTTGACCGTTCTTAGAAAAATAATCCGGAGGACAACCTAAAAACCAACCTTCAAGGAATAATGATTGATAAGCCCAAGCATCTCTGTCAGAGAAAGCAACTTGTCTGTCTGCAATCATTTTTATACCTTTTTTAAGAGCATATTTTTTAGTTTTTTCATTTTGTTCTTCTAAAACAAATTGACAGAATTTATAAAACTCAATTTCATCAGAATATTTTTCTTTGATTTCAGCAATACGTTTTTCATATATTACTTTTTCATCATCGGTTTTTGGATTCAACAAGTTTTTATCAACTTCGTTTTTCCATATGTACCAAAAATCTCCGCCATTTTCGATTGATAAAGCTTCATACAAAGAATCGTTTTCCAACCAAAAAGCATTCTCTTTTTTAAATTTTTCAAATTCTTTCTTTAAAAGCTTTGAAGTTTTAAAATTATTCCAAGCTTCTTTTAAAGCAGTGTTTTGAGCATTACAAATATATGAATACGCAGTTCTGCCACTATTTTGTTTTGGGTTTTCTCTGACAATCTTTTTAAAAGATTCAACAGATAAAATTTCACCCCATTCTTTGGTTGTTAATTGTTTTAAATCAATAAACAAAGTATTACCGGAAAATATTGTTCCGCAATATGGAGATGAATCTGAACATTTAGTTTTTCCTGCAGGTCCTAATTGAATTGCATTGAAAATTTTTGATGCGTAATCAATTAAAGCATGACCGGCTTCTGAATTATAAGAACCAAATCCGGTATCATCACCATCCAGCGCAGGAAAACTGCTACCGTGAGCAATAAATGCAAGATTTTCTTTTCCTAATGCTTTTAAAGCTTCTCCGATAATTCCGGTATCATTTTTCTTCTTTGTCAAACAGACCATAAATATTACTCCTTATTTAACTCTCTAAATAAGTGTATCATTTACAAATTACGATTTCAATACAACGTAAAGTAATATAAATTATTAATTAATAATTAAAAAAACATTGACTTTTAAAAAATATCATTAAAATGATAATATACGGAGTTTAAAACTATGATAAATTTTGAAAAATTTACAAATTACACACAAGAAATTATTTTTGCTGCAAACGCAAAAAAAGATTTTTATAAAAACACTGAAGTTCAACCGGAACATATCTTTCTTGCAATGATAGAAGATAGAGGTATTGCAAAAGATTATTTACAAGAACTTAAACTACACAATCAACATTTTATTAACGAAATTGTTGCCAAAATAAAAAGTTTTCCGACAATTGCAACACCAAGCAATTCTCAACAAGTATTTCTTTCAAGAGATACAAACAACCTTTTTGAGCTGGCTTTTACGGAAGCTCAAAATCTAAAAGATGAATTTGTAGGAATTGAATGCATATTACTGGCTTCAACAAAACTCGAAAATTCATTTATTCAAAATTTACTTA
>JAFQNY010000234.1 GCA_017395765.1 bacterium | reverse complement strand
TTCGGATATAGTGTTGCATCGATTGCGGCATTAGCTTATTTAAGTTTTTTATTTGTTTTACCTAATGCGGTGGATATTAACAAATACAAAAGTGATATCCAAAAAATAGTTAAAGATCAGACCAATCTTTCTTTGGATTTTAATAATGCGAAGATAATAACCACACCTCTATTAGGAGTCGGGGTTAAAGCTGATAACATTTCCGTTCAGTTGCCGGATGGTTCAGCATTGTTTACATCTGATTCTGTTAAAACAAGAATTGCATTACCGAGTTTGTTTTTATTAACGGCAAAAGTTTCTTGTTTGGAGGTTGTGAACCCTGCAGTGAACTTAGAGATTGTAAACAATGAGCAGTTTAAAGTTATTCAATTGGTTGAAGAGATTTTGAATAAGGGTAAAGAACAAAAACTTGAGCAAGTTCAACAAGTTGAAGAAAAGAAATCTTGGTTCAATCCTGCTTGGATAAGGATAAAAGTTCCTAATATTGTAATTTCTGATTACAGCGTTTTAATCAATGATTTAAAAAGTTCTCATTATTTAAAATTAACCGGTGAAGAATTAAGATTAGGATATTTTAACGGCAAGGTTGCTAAGTTAAAAACATTAGCGGAATTATATAGCGATGAAAATAAAAACATATCTGCCAATGTAGATATCAACACTTTTTTACCGCCACCGGCACCGGCGTTGGATAAAGAGGATGACCCTGCTGAGAGAATTGATATTCCGTTTATAAACCCTGTTGAAATGTATCGCAAGTATGATTTGAAAGCCAATTTGGATACTAAATTGAGAATAAGAAATTCTCATAACGGAATAAATTCTTATGGGCATTTGAATATAGACAATATAACAATGAAGGTTTCTCATTTGGTATTACCTGAATCATATTTCAGGGTGAAAACATTTGGGCAAACTGCGGATATTGATACAAACATTTATGCAGCTAAAGATCAAAATATTGCATTGTTAGGTAAGTTGAACTATGGTAAACATCCAAAAATGGATATGTCAATTAAGTCAGCGGATATCAAATTTAATGACATGTTGATTTTGGCTAAAGCTTTCTTAGATTCGTTATCTGTTTATAATGAATTAGACAGGATTGTGGCGACAGGTTCCGTTAAATCAGATTGTTATATAAAAACAAATTTCAAAAAGTTAAAATCTTTAGGCTCAATAGTTATCAGCAACGGTGGGTTGAGTGTAAAAGGTGTCGGTAAGGTTTTAAGAGACGCTAATGTTAATATTGTTTTAGATAACAATCTCCTTGATATAAAGAATTCAACACTTTATGTTAATAATTCCAGAGTTGATATTGACGGACGTATTGATAAAAAATCAGTAGCGGATATTACTATCAAAGCGGATAAGATTCCGTTACCTGTTCTTTTTGATGCATTTGCGCCAAAACAAGTGCGAAATTCTTATAATTTTAAATCCGGTGATGCAACCTTGGAATTGGCTTTGAACGGAAAGTTAAAAAATGCCATAGCTACTGTGAAAGCCGGATTAGAGAATTTGTATTTTGCGGATAAAAAAGGCGGATTTGTTATAAAGGATAATAAATTATCTGCAGAAATATTCGCTAATAGTAAAGAATTAAAAGGGGTTGTTAACAATAAAGATTTTGCGATAGAGTTACCGCAAACAAAATCTGCAATTAAAGTTCCTGATTTTGAAACTGAAATTGCGGATAAAAATGTTGTTATAAAAGAAAACAAACTTCTTTTTAACGACAAAACTGCGATAACATATTTTGGTGAAATTATTAACTATGAAAAACTAAATCTTATAAATTTCCGTGCAAACGGAGATGTTTCTACTGATGATTTAATAAAAATTATCGGTAAAGATTTTAAATCGTTTATTAATTCTAAAGGTGAGATTCCTGTTAAATTAACCTTTAACGGTAATGCTAAAAAGCAAACTTTGTTTGCGCAAGCGTTAGCTGATAAAAATAATTTCATTACTCCTGTGAATTACGATGAATTACGGGATAAGGATGTCGCATTACAATCAACCGTAGATTTCAAAGCTAACAGAATTAAGATTAAAAACACAGGTTTAAGCATAAGAAATATTACGGTTGATGAAAAAGGTCGTGAAATAGTAGAATACGAACCAATATCAGATATTGACGGTACAATTGAAGGTAATAGAATTAATTTAATAAAGATTTCTATACCTAAAACTATGCACGGTAATATTCATGTGTTTGCGGATTCAAATTATCAATTAAGCGGAAAAGCTTATGTGTTTGGTGAATTATCAGCTCCGAGAATGCGTGGTGGGTTTGAAATCGCTAATCTTTCAATCCCTGAATTGTTATTGGATTTGAGAAAACTTGATTTGAGATTCAGAGGTCATGAGGCAGATTTAGTTGTTGAGGATTTGTTATTAAACGGATCTGATATCCAAAATAAAACTACATTTAGTTTGTTGCCGGCTTCTGTGTTTAATATATTCAATACAAATGTTTCATCAAGATATTTCAATTTAGACAGAGTTATGGCTGTTGTTGAAAGAGCAATGAAATACGTTCCGGGGGTAAATAACGGGGGGGTAAATAACGAGGTAAATAACGGGGTAAATAACGGGGTAAATTCTACAGCTCCTGCAGATATTCCGGTGATAATACATGACGGAAAAATTGATTTTGCGAGAATTATTACAGGAAATATTGATTTAAGAAATACTGTTTCAAAAATTTCTATGCGAAACAATGTTTTACGTTTACAAAATCTAAGAACTAATGCTTTTAAAGGGCAAGTTAACGGGAATATCTCCGTAAATCTTTTATCAATGCTTTTGGATATTGACGTAAAAGGTAAAAATATCGATGTTGAAAAAGCTATGCTTGATGCGTGTGCAATGAAGGATACTTTAAGCGGTATTGCTGACTTTAATGCTGATATTTCTTTAAGCGGTGCGACTCTGGAAGAACAGATGAGAAGTTTAAAAGGAACTGTTGATTTTTCTGTAAAAGACGGTCAATTTGGCCCGTTTGCAAAATTGGAAAACTTAATTTTGGCAGAAAATATTCGTGAATCACAATTCTTCCAAACAGCAATCGGCGGAATAATTAGCGGGCTTTTAACAATCGATACCACTCACTTTGCTGAGTTAAACGGTGTTTTAACTTTTGATGACGGAATTTGTCACATTGAACCGATTACATCTTTAGGTGATATATTAAGTTTGCATATCTTTGGAGATTTTGATTTGTTAAGAAATTATGCCGATATGAAGGTACGAGCAAGAATGGCATCATTAATATCTAATTTGCTTGGACCTTTGGGGGCTATAAATCCGGCGAATTTGTTAAGCAACGCTGCAAGTTTAAATATTGTGACTGCGAAAGCGTTTTCAATATTCTGTGAAATGGTTCCGGAAGAAGAATTAGAAATTTTACCTAGCTTTGCAAATTCTTATGTGGATAATGCTGCAACTAAGTTCCAAATAGTTGTAAGAGGAGATGTAGCAAAACCTTTGACTTTGGTAAAATCATTCAAGTGGCTAGCCGGACAAACAGAATACCAAACAGCTATTGATTATGTAAACTCTTTGCCTGAACAAATGGAAGGCAGTACTGCTACTACGGTTGAAGAGTTGATGGCTGAGGATGCTGCCTATAAAAAATCTTTGAAATACAAAGTTAAAAATATGTTCAGTAAAGAAAATGTTGAGGAAGTAAAACCTGAATTAAGAGGTTCAGAAGAGATTATAGAAGGTAATGATAATGCACAGGAATAATGTAAGAAATTTTTGTATAATAGCGCATATTGACCACGGCAAATCAACGCTTGCAGACAGATTGCTCGAAGCGACAGGAACTATTGCGGAAAGAGATATGCAAGCGCAGCTTTTGGATACAATGGATATTGAGCGAGAGCGTGGAATAACAATCAAGCTTAATGCCGCAAGAATGAACTATAAGGCTAAAAACGGTGAGGATTATATTTTTAACCTTATTGATACTCCTGGGCACGTTGATTTTTCTTATGAGGTTTCTCGTTCACTTGCAGCTTGCGAAGGTGCATTATTAATTGTCGATGCTACGCAAGGTGTTGAAGCTCAAACTTTGGCGAATGTTTATATGGCGATTGAACAGAATTTGGAAATTATACCTGTTATTAACAAAATTGATTTGCCTTCAGCCGATGTTGAAAGAGTAAAGGCTGAAATTGAAGAGATTTTGGGTATTGATACTTCAATGGCTATCCCTGTCTCTGCTAAAACAGGTTTAGGTATTCCGGATGTTTTGGAAGCTATTGTAGAGTTTGTTCCGCCACCTGTTGATACTACAGAAAAACCTTTACGTGCTCTTGTTTTTGACAGTGCTTATGATCCTTATTTAGGAACACTTTGTTTCTTTAAAATAATGGATGGAAAAATGAAACTAGGTGACAAAGTTCGTTTTATGGCATCCGGTAAAGAGTATGAGATTGTTGAATTAGGTTATTTAACTCCAAACAGGGTTCAAGTGAATGAACTTGTTTGCGGGGATGTAGGGTATTTTGCAGGATCGATTAAAGAAATTACCCGTTTTGTTGGTGATACTGTTACAAGCGTTGAAAATCCTTCAAATGACCCTCTTCCCGGATATAAAGAAGCTTTACCGATGGTATTTTCCGGTTTGTACCCCGTTGACAATGAGGATTACCATGAGTTGAAAGAGGCTTTGGAAAAGCTTAAGCTTTCAGATAGTTCAATAACTTTTGAGCCTGAAACATCTTCTGCCCTAGGTTTTGGTTTCCGTTGTGGGTTCTTGGGTATGTTACACATGGAGATTGCTCAAGAAAGGTTGGAGCGTGAATACGACTTATCTATCGTAACAACAGCACCTTCGGTTGTTTATAAAGTTCATAAAACAAATGGTGAAGTTGTAGAAATCGATAACCCTGCGAATTTGCCGGGAGCACAATATAGAGAGTATATTGAAGAGCCGTATGTAAGAGTTTCTCTAATTACTCCAAATGAATATGTCGGTACATTGATGGATTTATGCCAAACTAAACGAGGTATTTTTATTAATATGAATTATCTTGACAAGGTTCGTGTTGATTTGATTTATCACATACCGTTAAGTGAAGTTATTACAGACTTCTATGACCAATTGAAATCAAGAACAAAAGGTTACGCAAGCTTAGATTATGAATTTGAAGATTATAAACGCTCTAAGTTGATTAAACTTGATGTTATGCTTGCCGGTGAAGTTGTTGACGCTCTTTCTGTAATTTGCCACGAAGATAATGCATATTATATCGGACAAAAATTGACAGAAAAACTAAAAACAATTATTCCGAGACAGATGTTCGAAGTTCCGATTCAGGCTGCTATCGGGGGAAGAGTAATTGCCAGAACAAATATAAAAGCGCTTAGAAAAAGCGTTTTGGATAAGTGTTATGGTGGTGATATCTCTCGTAAACGTAAGCTTTTAGAAAAACAGAAAAAAGGTAAAAAACGTATGAAAGCGATAGGTAGAGTAGAAGTTCCACAAGAAGCTTTTATGGCCGTTTTGAGCTTGGAAGAAGAATAAATATAAAAAAGGTTCGTTATTTAACGAACCTTTTTGTTAAACCCAAACTATCTTGGTATGTTTTGTTCAAAGAATCCTTTATTGGAGTTGTAACTATTTCTTTTGTTTGTTGTACATTTTGTTTGCGAGGGAATAAACTTCCAATAATCAAGGCTGTTCCTAGAATTATTGACAAAGCAACTTTTATAGTTGCATATGCTTCTTTTTCAACATCTACAACATAATCATAATCATAATCATAATCGAGTGTTGAATCTTTATTTTTTTTATTTGCATATTCAGAGTCATAAATGTCAATTTGTTTTCTGAAACAATCATTATATTGAGCATCTGTTATGTTAGGTTCAATTTCAGGATTTTCTCTATATAAACGATTGATGTTGTTCCAAATAGGAGAAATGTGTTTGTTCCACCATGTATCATATTTATCGGAATGTTCGACACCCAATAGTTTGTTGAACATATCTTTATTTTCCGGATCTAAAATTCTTCTGATTATACCTAATTCTCCTGCGATTGAATCAAATCTTATCGGCTCAACATCATTTAATTTGATTTGAGATGAGTTTATTGAACTTCTTTCGTTCCAAAAAAATCTGTCATCGAAATGTCGATTAATGTATAAAACTTCTTTAGAGGGATGTTGTTCTAAAGCGTTTTCAATTAACTTAAATAGTTCTAATTCTGTTTTGGTATTCGCATAAGGAGGTTGATTGTTTTGGTGTTTTTCCAAGTAGGAACAAGCTAGCTTCATTGATGGGGTATTCCTAGAAATACTAGCTTTAAAAATAGCATTGTTAATTGCTTGAGTTTTCATTGAATACACACTTTCTTTTGTTTATATACATCAGTATATTACAAAAAAAATATATGTATTACATAAATATTAATATTTGTAACAGGTTAAAATTATAAAGAGAAATCTTAACTATTCAGCTTCTGTTGGGGTTTCAATTTGCTTTCTGTAATTACAAGTTCTGCTTGAACAAACTTCAAATTGACC
>JAFQNY010000233.1 GCA_017395765.1 bacterium | reverse complement strand
TTCTGATTTTATTGATAATATGGGGAGTTATAGCTTGTTGTTGCCTTAACAATCCAATTCAAGATGATATTGCCCAACTCGAAGCTTGGAAAAAATTTTTAAAAAGCAACGGAATTAATATAATTAAAAGCTTGGATCCTTCTGTAAGTAAAAAAATTTTACACTTAACAAATATCTTTTTAACAAAACACCCTAAATTCATTCATATTGTTTTAGAAAGAGCTAAACTTTATGAAAACGATAATAATTACCGAGCTGCTGAAATCGACTACCTAGAATATTTAAACAAATTCCCTACAGATAAGTTTGTTATTGATAGTTACACCGCAATGACTTGTAGATATAAAGGAAAAGAATTTGCTATTACAACCTTAGAAAATTTTTATAGAAAAATTCCCAAAGAACAATTGTATTATTGTGCACTTGCAAACATTTACAGTGAAGCAAACGAATATGACAATGCAATAATGCTTATCAATAAAGCCATTAACCTTTGTCCTGATGATGATGAAAAAGCTTATTTTTACTCTCAAAGAGCTTTAATCCACTTAAAAAATAACAATACTGAACTATATGAACAAGACATAAAACTAAGAGATACCTATTTGGACGAAGTTTTTAAAAATTTATCCACCTAATTCCTTCGCTTTTTGTGTAGTGTTTTTTATAGTATTAAAGAGACTGCTTTCAATGTTTAATTCTTCCATTGTATCAACACCAACCCTAGTGCAACCACCTTTTGTTGCAACATTAGCAACGAGTTGCTCCATGGTGACATCTCTTAACAAAGCCATCTTTGCAGAACCAATGGCGGTTTGGATACTTAATAACAAGGCTTTGTCATACTCTAATCCTAACTTTTCTCCAGCAAGTGCGATATCGTTTATTATTTTGTAATAAAAAGCAGGTCCGGAACCGGAGATGGCAGTTACTACATCCATTTGAGAATCGTTATCCACAATAATTGTTTTTCCAATTGTATTAAAAAGGGATTCAATATATGCTAAATCGGTACCGGTAGCCTTATTTCCTTTGCAG
This sequence comes from bacterium, assembly GCA_017395765.1. Classification (GTDB taxonomy): domain Bacteria; phylum Cyanobacteriota; class Vampirovibrionia; order Gastranaerophilales; family Gastranaerophilaceae; genus CAG-196. The sequence continues at coordinate 20,527 of JAFQNY010000233.1, read as the reverse complement.
ATTCCGCTCATACCTTCTTTTATTGTTGCCGGAGTGTTTGGCATAACTCTTATTGCTTTAGAATTTTTCGGTAATAACTTTTCAAGTTTTTCTAAGGTAATTCCGGCTGCTATTGATACAATAAGGTGGTTCGAATCTAATTCAGGGCTGATTTCATTAATAATTTCTTCGACTTGGTTCGGTTTTGCGCAAATAAATATTATCTCAGAGTTTTTGACCAATTCGATATTATTAGTGGTTAGTTTGATTCCTAAGTCTTGAGATTTTTGCTCAAGAGTATTTTCTGTTCTTTGGGATGCAATAATTTCATTAGAGTTAACAAAACTACTTTGTTGTATTCCATAAATTATTGCACTTGCCATTTTTCCTGTGCCAATGAAACCGATTTTATATTTTTTCACTTAGCCCTCTTTCTTTTTATAAGCTTGTTATACTTAATATAACTTAAAAATGTATTTGACTAAACTCCATGTTTTATTTAGTATAAAGATATTATAAGTAAAATTAGCTGAAAAGGAAATAGAAAAATGAGACGTACACTAGAAGGAACAAAAATCAAAAGACAACACGTTAGCGGTTTCAGAGCTAGAATGGCTACTCCTGGCGGTCGTGAAGTATTAAACAGAAGACGTGCAAAAGGAAGACACCAAATTGCAATCTCAGGAAGCAAACGCGCGTAGGTTGTTAATAAAGTTATAAAAAAGACGAATCCTAAAGGATTCGTTTTTTTAAGCATAATTTGTTTTTACATTTTTTAATATATATTCCAAATTTAAAAACTATGTGCTAATATTAACATACAAAAAAGGAAAGGATGAGCACATGGGCAAAAAGACTATTTTAGTAGATTTAGACGGAGTTTTGAACGAATACACCGGAACTTACGAAAAAAATAATATACCTAAACCTAAAAAAGATGTTGAAAAATTTTTGAAAAATCTTAATAAAGATTACGAAGTTGTAGTTTTTACAACAAGAAATTTACTCGAAACTTCAAGATGGCTAATCAGAAACAAATTAGATAAATTTATTAATGATGTAAGCAATATAAAAAAAGCTGCCTATTTATGTATAGACGACAGAGCAATTCAATTTGAAGGAGATTTTAGTGACACTCTTGAAAAGATAAAAAACTTTGCGCCACACTGGAAAAATAAGTAGAACAGAGCTTATATTAATGGTATAATGGCTTTATGGGCAGATATATCGCAATTACAGATATCCATGGTGAACTGGAAAAACTTAATAACGTCATCGCAAAAATAGATTTGCAACAAGATGACACGTTTGTATTTTTGGGAGATTATATAGATCGAGGACCAGACTCAAAAGGCGTTGTGGAAAGAGTCATTGAGCTTAGTGAAAAATATAATTGTATTTGTTTAATTGGTTCTCACGAGTATGCATTACTTCATGCAAAACAAGATGAATACTACAACTATCTTTTTTGGAACTATGGCGGACCGCAAACCGTCGAAAGTTATGGTGGAAGGTTTGAAAATATATTGAAAATCCATGGCAATTTTTTCAAAAGCTTAAAATTCTATCACTTAACAAAAGATTATTTGTTTGTTCATGCCGGCATAAATCCAAGATACAGCTTAGAAGAACAAGATGAAACTGATTTAGTTTATATAAGAAGTGCCTTTTACAATTCAAAACACAACTTACCCCAAAAAGTAATATTCGGACACACTGAATTTAGCGAACCTCTCATACAAGACGATAAAATTTGCATAGACCTCGGTTGCGGGAAATACAAAAACGCAAGACTATGCGCTTTAATACTCGATAACGGAAAGGAAGAGTTTATTTACTCAGATTTTTAGTTTCTGTTTTTCTTACGAAAAGCAAAAATCTTAAACATTATATATGTAAACACTGCACTCACAAAAGTTGCAAAAATTTGGGCAATATAAACATTTAACTGAACTTTGGTTACAAGAAGCTCCAATAGCATTGCGTTAATCAAATAACTTCCAAACCAAGTCATACAACACTTTAAATATTGACGAAACAGATTCCCTTGGACGTTAAAAACTAATAATCTTTGCGTAGTAAAAGAAATTACAGATGTAATTGTCCAAGCTGAGGCTAAAGATACTTGATAAAATTGCTCTCCAAGACACAAACAAAATACAGAAAATATTAGATATGAAACACCGGTATTAAAACCTCCTACAAGCAAAAAGCGAATTTTGTCAGAAAGATTAAACCACAAACCTTTGATTTTTTCCATTCTTTTAGCCATTCTTCTTCTTTATAAACGCTATTTCATACCCTAATAATTCAGCAATCATAAGAGTTTCATTGTATGAAAGTGTGCCTCTGGTTAACTTACGCGACAACACATTCGGCGCACAATTTTTGCCGGTTACTTCTGACAACATTAAAGCAAGCTCTTTAAGCTTAACATTTTCTTGCGCTAATAAAGTTTTAACCTGTTCTCTTGCTAACAATTTCATACTACTATTATACCTATTTGGAATAAAATTGACAAAATTGCTATTTTTCATTAAAATAAATAACATATATGCTATTTTAATGGCATATTTGCTATTTATTACATAACAAAACTTAATAAAAGGAGTCTTTTATGAACAACACAACTAAAAAGAGTTTACAGAAAAATTTAGACGAGATGATTAATGAATTTTGGAATATTGATTGTTTAATCAGAGTCCTACGAGAGATATTAGCCGACAACAACTGGGATATGAAAGAAAGCGATGTTGAGACAATATGTAATATTTTAGTTAAGACCTCGGATTCCTTAAATCACAGAATAAAAACATTACAATTAAATTTTTGAAATTAAAAAGTATTGGAAGGTTTTTGCTAAAACCTTCCAATACTTATATTTTATTTAAAATTTCATTTTAATAATTATACTCAGGTATTTCAAAAACAGTGTTATCGGCACCTTTATCCACAAAATTTAAATAATAATCCAGAGCTAATTCTTTTGAATTTTCATAAAAATCATGAGAAACTAATTCTTTATGCAACTCAGTTCTTTCTCCGGAATAATTACCCAAAACTCTTGAAAATTCGCTTATAACATCCAGATTTTCACCTCCGGCATAGGCTTTTGTTTTAGCATCCGTTCCTGAAGGTCTTATTTCTACATATTTGTCGGTAAATTTCAAATAAGTACCGTCACCGACAAATTTCACATCAATTAAATTATCAAAATCTAATTCTGCAAACGCATGGTTAAGGACTTTTTTCACAGAATCAATATTTGCAACACCTTTCTTTATTGCAATTGCTAAAGATAAAAAGAATAAATCATTTTTGGTTCTTTGTTTTTCCCCTTCTACTTTAGCCAGCTTAAGCTTCTCAATATCAGGCTCAGATTCATTATAATAAGAAATGTCTTCTCTTACATCATACTTTGCAATAATATTTGACTCACTAAAAATTTCTTCCAAATATTCTGATAAAGTTTTATTATTTTCTTCTAACTCAGCCGCCAAAGCAGTCGCTATAACAATAGCTTCAGTAGCACTTTTTTCACGCATAGCTATTGCTTTTCTTCCGCTTAAGGATTCAATTAAATCCTCAGAACCCATAATCATTCCGCCGGATTCTTCTCCGCCAAATATTAATCTCGGTTGCACGCCTAAATTAATTTCATTTCCGAATACATCATCAACTCTAACCTCCCCATTAGGATTTTCTCTGAGTTGTAATTCGACTTTTTTCATAATATTTGCGATTTCTTTAAACCCGACAGGGACATTGACAACTTTTATTCCATGACGAGCAGCCCATTCATCCCAACTAAGAGCAGAAGCTGTTGTTTTTATCATAAATCTTGGATGGTTTTTAAAACGTCCTTGATGTTTTAGTTGCTTAACTCTATAATTCATCAACATCAAAAAGGCTTGATTAGCTGTATATACAGTTAAAATTCTATCTCCGTTTAATTTTATGTACGAAATACCGTAATCCTCTAACATAGGAATAGAACCCGCAGTTTCAATTTGACAAATAGTTAGTCTATCGTGGTCAGGGTCAGTAATTAAAACTACCGTGCCTAAAGGCTTATCAGCAAGAATTTTTTCGTAATGCAAAGATTCAATAACAGGAAAATATTTTTCCCCGTTCAAACGCTTTGATAAAACGGTTGCGTCAACAGAATAATCATAAAAAACCTTATTGCCTTTAGGGTCAGTGTCGTATTTCCCTATAGAATGGAAGAACGGGTCTTCTTCAATATTGTTCCAAATGTATTTATCTGAAATACCTAATTTATCCAAAACTCTTGATAAAGTTCTGTAAGCACATCCTCCGACACACTCCACAAACAACTTGTTTTTTATCTTTTTAACAGATTCCAGATTTTGTGCAACTCCTGATTTTAAATAATCAACATACAAGTCAATACCGTCATTTAATCTGCTCATTATTTCTTCATCAATCAAAGGATGATTTTTTGCCGCAATTTTGATTTCATAAGAACCTTCTTTTTCTGTAATATCAAAAATTTCTTGAATCTTATCAACAAACTCCAAAGATTCTTCCGGCAAATACTGACTGCCTTGAGAGTTCAAATCTTTTGTTGCAGTTTTTACAGAAATACCGTGGCTTGAGGTAATATATTCCCCACCAACCAAATCAAGTTTAAATGCTAAAAATGAAGCTAACCATATAGGAATTGTTTGTCTGCCGACAGAAGTCAATGTTTTTATGCCTTGAGCAGCTTGTATTCTTGCTATTGCATCCAAGTAAAGCTCTGAATTGTATCTGACTTCACTACCAACCAATTTGCGAATTTCTTGACCTTCATATTTTGCCCTTGCAACTAAAGCCTTAGCTAATGTTGCAAGAACTATGCCAACCAAATTTATAGGGAATCTTGTATCCTGCGGAAACAAAATATTCTGAGGACCTCTAATTCCTGCAGTTGACACTTTTGCCTCTTTTGCATAACCTTCAAACCATTCTTTAAGATTCAAACCTTCAGGATTATTAATTTCATCATAAGGATACAAATGCTCACGTTTTAGTGTAAATGTAAACTCATTTTCATTATCAAAATTGAATAAATTTAAATTTTTTATATAATCAGGTGTTTTATCAAAGACATTTTTAAAAAGTTCTTTTTCTAAATCACAACTAGCTTCTCTTTTTAGCATAAATTTCTCCTCGTAAAATAAGTACTATTATATCACGGAAAATCACAATTAAAAAGGGTTTTGAAAATCAAAACCCTTTTTTAAACTATCCTTCAATAAATTTTCCCATTTTACGGAATTTATTATATCTGCCTTCTTTTAATTTTTCGGGAGACAATTTTGACAATTCCTCAAAAGCATCTAGAATCGCAGTTTTCATATTCTTCGCAGTTGTTTCATAATCAGTATGAGCTCCACCAATAGGTTCAGCAATTTCAGTATCAATAATATCTAATTCTAATAAATCTTTTGATGTTATTTTCAATGCCTCAGCTGCTTCCGCAAACATAGATGCGTCTCTCCAAAGAATTGAAGCACATCCTTCAGGTGAAATAACGGTATAATAAGCGTGCTCCAACATCATAACTCTGTCAGCGACTGCAAGACCTAACGCTCCGCCACTACAACCTTCACCTGTAATTATGGATACAATTGGAACATCAAGTTTTGACATTTCACGTAAATTTACGGCAATTGCAGCGCCTTGTCCGGTTTCTTCAGCCTTTATGCCCGGATATGCACCCGGTGTATCAACTAAAGTTACAATCGGTATATTAAACTTATTTGCATGTTTAAATAATCTAAGAGCTTTTCTATAACCCTGAGGTTGCGGCATACCAAAATTATACTCAAGGTTTTCTTTTGTATTTCTGCCTTTTTGAATACCTACTATCATAACAGGTTTTCCGTCAATTTTACCCATACCGCCAATTATAGCTCTGTCGTCCATACCTTCTCTGTCACCATGGAATTCTACAAAGTCAGTACATAACAATCTAACATAATCTATAAATTTAGGTCTTTCAGGGTGTCTGGCAATCTGCAGTTTTTGTGAAGGTTTCAAATTTGAGTATAGCTCCTTTTTATAATCGTTAGCTTGTTGCTCGAATGTTTTTATCTGTTTATCCATATCTAAGCCTGATTCTTCACTCATTTTTTTTAATTCATCTATTTTATTTTGTATTTCTACTATTTTTTTTTTCAAAATCTAAAACTACTGCCATCTTTATACCCCATGCATATCCAAAATATTAGCTAGTGTCTTTCTTAAATTCCGACGTTTTTCAACAATATCTACTTGCCCGTATTTTAACAAATACTCCGCAGTTTGGAAATCATCAGGTAATTTTTGACGAATAGTTTGTTCAATAACTCTTCTGCCTGCGAACCCGATTCGAGCACCTTGTTCCGCAATAATAATATCCCCTAATGTACCAAAACTGGCTGTTATACCGCCAAATGTCGGTTCTGTTAAAAGATTAATGTACAAAAGTCCTGCTTCATCCAGTTTACCGACAGCACAAGAAGTTTTTGCCATCTGCATTAAGCTTAGCGCACTTTCTTGCATTCTTGCACCGCCTGATGAGGTAATAGCCAACATCGGAAGTTTTAATGCTAAAGCTTTTTCCATAATTCGGGTAACTTTTTCACCAACAACAGAACCCATTGAACCACCCATGTAATCAAAGTCCATAACTGCAACAGCCAGTTTATGCCCTTCAATTTTAGCAAGACCGGTTATTACAGCTTCATCAAGACCTGTTTTAGCATGAGCTTTTTTCAATCTTTCAGCATAAGATTCTGTATCAACAAAATCCAGTGGATCTGTCGGTAAAACATTTTTAAAAAACTCTTCAAAAGAACCTTCATCAAATACTTGTGAAATTCTTGTTCTTGCATTAATTCTAAAATGATAATCACAATGCGGACAAACCATCGAATTATCTTCTAATTCTGATTTTAATATTTGGGTTTCACAATGAACACATTTAACCCATAACCCAGGTGTTCCGTCATCAAGACCTCTCAACTCTTTCGCACGTCTTTCTATCTGTGCTTCTCTACGTTTATCAAACCATTCTTGTATTGTCATATTTCACTTTCGGCACTTGCCGTCCTTTACTCCTTATCGATTGATTAACTACAAACGATACTCCAACATTTTACAACAAAAAAAAACTTTCTCCACCCATTGTTAAGCTAATGTAACTTTACATATCCCCCGGAAATTTAAATTCAGGTACACTATATTTATCAGAATCAGTTGCAATAAGGTTTTCAAAAGCCTCATTTAAATCTTCATCTTGCATTTTTATACAACAAAAACCCACTTGTTTTGATAAATTTTCAACTTTAACATCGTAGGCTAACCCCAAAGTTTTAACCCGAGCAACTGAAGAAACCAACAAAGCATGAAATCGCATTCCGATTAAATATTCTAAACCGGAAATTTCTTTAACAATTTCTGTCGTAGTCAAATTACTCAAAATTTTCGACTCTATACCTCTTTGTTTCAACATTGCAGAAAAGGTTTGCAATATTTCCAAATCCAATGCATCTTGCAATGAAAGCAGTTTTATTTTTTTATTCCCAAATTGTTCAGAAATTATATCTGCTAATTTTTCTAAAAAACAGATATTAAACTCCGGAGTGTGCCTTAACTGAATGCCAACACCCTCTCTTTTTTCAGCATTTGGAATTTCTATACCAAAAACAGGGTCTGCAATTTGCTTACACATTATACCCCAAGAATTTAACATTTCTTTTGAATTAACATCTCTAACAGTAATACTATTACATTTTTTCAATACTGTTTTCGTTAAAAACTCGCCTAATTTTGTCCTGAAAGGAGTAAAACCCTGAGCAAAAATTACAACTTTTTTCTTAAACAATAATGCCGTTACAATTACAACAAGATAATAAATCAAACTTTTCAAACTTGTAACATCCTGCAAAAGACTTCCGCCTCCGGAAATTAAAACATCCGAGTCTGCTATTGCAGAAAAAAACTTCAACATACCAACAGATTCTACTCCGTAAATTTGAGAAGTTTTTAAAGGCTTTGAAGATATTAAAGTGATTTTTTCAGCATGCAAGGATTTTAAATGCGAAACCAAAACCTGTGCAATGACTTCATCCCCAAAATTATCGAACCCTATATAACCGGAAACGACATATTTAGTCATTAGAGGTTCTCCATAACCGTTTCTTTATAAGGAATAGCTTGAATCGCTCCATAATTCTGAGTCTGTAGCCCTGAAACTACGGAAGCAAATTTTGCAGCATCAGCAGGAGCATAGCCATTTATATATGCATAAATGAATCCGCCGTTAAAAACATCACCGGAAGCCGTTACATCAATTGCTCTTTGTGAATTATAAAACTCTGTAAAGCTTATATCTCCACTATAGCCTGTATAATACCCATTATCAATATGAGATTTTATTACAACGATTTTAACTCCTTTATCCCAGAAATAATGCATTATCTTGTCAACCGAATTTAAATCATACAAATTAGTAATATCATTTTTCAAACTCATAAATATGATGTCAGTATATTCGACAATTTCTTCTAAAAACTCTTTTGTATCAGCTGAATTCATAAAACAAGAAGAATAATTCGGATCATAAGCCGTTAAAACGTCATTCTCTTTTGCCAGTTTAAAACTTTCTCTGACCAATTCTCTTGAACTTGCTGAAATAGATTGCACAACTCCGGTTGAATAAATCATCTTTAAATCTTTTACCACGTCAAGTGAAAAATCTTCTATTGAAAGTTTTGTAGCAGCAGTTTTACGCTTATAATATAAAACCTCTTTTTTATCTAACGTATGAGATACAATATACATCCCATTTTGTTCATCATTAAAAGTTATCAGCGAGGTGTCAACTTTTTCTTTTTGCAATGCAGTAAGGATAAATTCTTTGAACCCGTCATTTCCGACTTTAGTTAAATATGTAACGCCTCCGCCCAATCTTGCAATTGTTACGGACGTTGTTACAGTGTCCCCGCCAAAATACTTGTTCAAAGTTGAAGTATCAGCCAAAGAACCGTTTGCGGATAATTCAATTAAACATTCACCAATAACTGCTACATCTATTTTTTGTTCCATTCAGAAAAATCCTTTACTTCTTTCAAAATTTCTTTTGCTCTGTCTGTTATTTCACCAGGAGTGAAACCTTGATAAAAATCTCTTCCTACTCCGACCGCTGTGGCACCTGCATTTAGATAAGCAACGACATCAGCAAGTTTAATATTACCTGTTGGCATTAAATTTAAAAACGGCATTTGCCTCAAAATATTTTCAATATATTGAGTCCCTCCCATAGCTTCTGCAGGAAATGATTTAATCAAAGGAATTCTTGATTTCCAAGCGTTATATGCTTCATTTGCTGTTGTTGTACCCGCAATAAAAGGAATTCTTAAGTTCTTAGAAATTCTCACCAAATTCATGTGAAAAATCGGAGATGCAAAAACTTTTGCACCACATTGAAATGCATAATCTGCTTGAGTTGAAGTTATAATCCCTCCGGCACAAACCGTTGCATATTTTGAAACTTCTTTTATTGCCTCATATATTGAAACATTCTCGACATTAATTTCTAAAACTCGAACTCCGCCGGCTACTAAAGCTTTTGCAATTTCCACAGTTTTATCTACATCTTTACACCTAATTATAGGATATATTTTATCTGTTATTATTGTTTGTATATAATTCTCACTCATTTGTATGTATCCTTTTCCCCAGTCATATTATATCATAAATAATAGGTATTTAACGAATAGGTGTAAACGTGAACAATTTAAAACAAATATTTTTAACTTTTATTATTCTATTTATATTTATTTTTGTCGGATTTTTCACATACAATACAGCAGAATCAAAAGCTTATGACTTTATGACAAAAACCTTTCTAACCAAGAGTTACGGAGAAAAGTCTAAAAAGCTTTACGGAAGTGATAATATTGTCCTTGTTGTTTTTGATACAAAAACGGTCGAAAAACATCGTTGGCCTTGGAAACGTGAAAAATATTGTGAAGTTTTTAATTATTTCTTAAAATATGCTGACGAAAAAGTTGTCATTTATGATTCAATTATAACAACTCTGGATAATGAAAATCCTGAATCAGACAAAAAGTTTTTTGAAACGGTTAATCAATTTGACAATTTAGTCGTCGGATTTTTACCAAGAAGTTCAAAAAAACAAACCATAGACCCAGCTTTCGCAGAAAAATTTAAGCTGGATGTTGAAAATAAACTAACAGTAACTCCAAATTTCTATAAAGGAATGATGCCATTCCCTCAAGAATATCGAGATGTAACAAAATATATCGGAGCAGGGGGAATTCTTCCGGGGTTTATTAACGGAAACCTTGCACCTTGGGCATTAGATGAAATCTACAGAAATCAACAATACATAGTTAATTGTGGCGGAAATTTCTATCCTTCATTAGCTACAAGTGCTTTCATGCTTGCTAACAACATTAAAAAAGTTGTGCTGACAGATTCCGAAATGATATTTCCGGAAATAAACAAAAAATTCAAACACAGAAAAACTTGGTCACAAATTTTTATTCCGACAAGATATTATAAACTACAAAACGGAATGTATTCACACAAATACTATTCAGCTATAGACATTATGGACTCGTATAACGCTCTTAAAAATGGTGAAACTCCAAAAATTAACCCTGAAGTTTTTAAAAACAAATTTGTTGTTATCGGAGCTAATGTCCCTACAAGTACAAGCTTAAATGATAACAAAAACACACCTATAAGTATTAACCATCCGGGCGTTGATATTCAAGCTACAGCAATTGACAACTTGGTTAATGATGATTTTCTTACAATACTTCCTCAATGGTTTAATTTACTAATTACTCTTATAGGTATAATTACGGTTTACTTATTTATAAGAATTTTTAATCTATATAAAGCTATTTTCCTTACGATTACAAGCATACTATTATACATAGGCCTCTGTGGGGTTTGCTATTACTATGGAATAGTAATAAGTGTTCTTACCCCAATAGTCCTTTTAGTTTTAACAATGATTCTTTCATATACACACAAATTTGTACTTGAACACAGAAGCAAAGAGAAAGTTAAAACCGCTATGGGAAAATATATGTCAGAAGATGTTATGAAACGTGTTGTTCAAAACATTGACAACCTTGGCTTAGGTGGAAAAAAAGCAACCGTAACGGTTTTATTTTCAGATATCAGAGGATTCACAACTATGAGCGAACAAATGACTGCTCAACAAGTTTCTGAAATCTTAAACGAATACTTTACGGAAATGGAGCCAATAATAACAGAACATAACGGAATTATAAACAAATTTATTGGTGATGCTATCATGGCAGTATTCGGAGAACCAATTCAAGATAAAAATCATGCACAAAACGCTGTTAAGTGTGCGTGTAAAATGCTTGATAAAGTAAAAGAGCTTCAAAAAAAATGGGCAAATGAAAACAAACCTAAAATCAATATCGGAATCGGGATTAACACAGGAGAAGTTTTTGTCGGCAATATAGGTTCCGTAAACAGAATGGAATATACTGTTATCGGAGATACGGTGAACCTTGCGAGCAGACTCGAAAGTTACAACAAAACTTACAAAACCAAATTATTAATAAGTTCTTCAACATATGAAGAAGTCAAAAATATTACCGACACAATTAAAATCTCAGATGTTCAAATTCGAGGAAAAGCAAATAAAATGGACATTTATGAAGTTTTAAAAATAATAAATTAAAAAATAAGGTGGATTAATAAAAATCCACCTTATTTATATTTCACAATTTATACTACGTATCAATATTTGTTGCATAAACAGCATTTGATTCAATAAATTCACGACGAGGCTCAACTTTATCACCCATCAAAATATCAAACAACTGATCACACATCATTGCGTCTTCAATATTAACCTTTAACAAGGTTCTTGTTTCAGGATCCATTGTTGTCTCCCAAAGTTGTTGAGGCATCATTTCACCAAGACCTTTGAATCGTTGGATTGTCATACCTTTTTGTCCTCTGTCATCAACAATTTTTTGTAATTGTTCAAATGATGTAATTGTTGTTTCACCGTTTTCTGATTCTAAAATAAGTTCTTTTTCTTCTTCAATTAAGAAATCACGAATTTGAGGATATGCATTTTTCAATCTTCTGAATTCATTTGATTTAATGATATTTGAAGTAATCATTTCAGTTTCATTTTCAAATAACTCTAATTGAATTGCATATTTTGCATTTTCTGGTGTATATTTGAGTGAAACTGCATAGTTTTTAGCCTCAGTTACACCATAGTTATCTGCGTGATCCTTAATATAGTGATCTAAATACGCAACAACTTCATTCATCTTTTCTTGATTTTCAAAATCTTCTGGTTTAACATCAGAACGAATTAAACCACGTAAAACAACTGAAGGAATTATATTCAAGATAGGGTTATTATATGCCTTATAATAAGTGCCCATATTTTGTAATAATGTTAATAATTCATCTCCAGATTTTACTTTAGATTTAGTTTTATCAGATAAGCTTAAAGACTTAATACCACGTTCTTTAAGCATTTTATCAAGCGCATGCTCATCATATAAATATTCAGCAGTTTTACCTTGAGTAACCTTGAACAAAGGAGGTTGCGCAATATAAACATAACCGTTTTCAATAAGCGGTTTTGCATATCTGAAGAAGAATGTCAATAACAAAGTTCTAATATGCGCACCGTCAACGTCAGCATCGGTCATGATAATGATTTTGTGGTAACGTAATTTTTCAAGGTTAAATTCTTCTTCGTTTTTACTAATAGTAATACCAAAAGCTTGAACCATTGATTGAATTTCGTTATTAGCATAAATTTTATCAAGACGAGCTTTTTCTACGTTCAAGATTTTACCTCTTAACGGTAAAATAGCTTGGAACATTCTGTTTCTGCCTTGTTTAGCTGAACCACCCGCAGAATCACCCTCAACTATGTAGATTTCACATTTTTCAGGTTCTCTGTTTGAACAGTCAGCTAATTTACCCGGTAAAGTTGAGTTTTCAAGAACGGATTTTCTTCTTGTTAATTCTCTTGCTTTACGAGCAGCTTCTCTTGCACGTTGTGCTTGGAGAGTTTTTTCAATTATTGTTCTTGCAAGTTTTGGATTAAATTCTAACCACTCTTGCAACTTTTCTCTTACAACATCTTGAACCGCACCCATAGCTTCTTGGTTACCGAGTTTTTCTTTAGTTTGACCTTCAAACTCAGGGTTACCGATTTTAACGGATACGATTGCTGTTAAACCTTCTCTAACGTCATCGCCCGAAAGATTTTGCTCTGAATCTTTCAAGATTTTGTTAGTTCTTGCATAATCGTTTAAAACACGAGTAATAGCGTTTCTAAACCCTGTTAAGTGGGTTCCGCCGTGGTGTGTATTAATATTGTTTGCAAATGAAAGAATTGACTCATTGTATGAATCTGTATATTGCATTGCAACCTCAATATTCATACCGTCAACCATTTTATCCATATAAATAGGTTCGTCAAAGAGAACAGTTTTATTTTGGTTCAAGAATGATACATAACTGCCGATACCACCTTCGTAATGGAAAGTTTCTTCTTTATCAGCTTTTTCATTATGTAAAACGATTTTCAATCCTTTATTAAGAAATGCCATCTCTCTAAAACGAGTAGCTACAACGTCAACATCAATTTCTGTTGTTTCAGTAAAGATTTCCGGATCTAGCCAGAAAGTTGATTTAGTACCTGTTTTAGTTGTAGTTACGGTTTTTTCAACAGGAGCAGTTGGTTCGCCTCTTAAGTATTCTTGTCTCCAAACAAATCCTGAACGAGAAACTTCAACAACCATTTTTTCAGATAATGCGTTTACAACAGACGCACCAACACCGTGAAGACCGCCGGACACTTTATAACCGCCGTCACCAAATTTTCCGCCTGCGTGAAGTACGGTATGAACGATTTCAAGAGCTGACTTTCCGCTATCAGGTTTTATGTCAACAGGGATACCACGGCCGTTATCTTCAACGGTTACACTGTTATCCTTATGAACCGTTACATGAATTTCAGTACAATATCCTGCTAATGATTCGTCAATAGAATTATCTACAATCTCATAAATACAATGGTGTAAACCTCTTTGAGAAGTTGAACCGATATACATACCCGGACGTAATCTTACAGCTTCCAGCCCTTCTAATACCCTAATATTACTAGCATCATAACCTTGTGCCATCTATCCCCCTCAATAATTAAAAGTCTTTCGTATATATTGCTATTATACACAAAAAACGAAAAAATTACAAAAAATCAAAGCATGTTAACGGTATTTATCCCATCTTTGCTCAAATTCTTTGACGGCTTCTGCTGCCTCTTCTTCAGAATAATTATATCTTGATAAACTTAGAAGAATTCGACCTTCTGAAACCTCAAAAAGTTTTTTCTTAATTTTGTAAGGATAAGTTTCATTGCCTTGCATCTTTCCGTCATGAACCGCATCTATAATATCATCCACATACTTTTGCATATATTTTGGAATTTTAGGAAAACGCTTGATATAAGACGGTAATGGCATATTTTCCCGATATCTGTTACCATTTGCGGTAGTAAGTAAAAAATTACCGATTGTATTATATCCACCCAAAGATGCCGGAGTAATGTGTTCAATTGAAGCTGATGATGCAATAAAAATTCTTCTTGCGATTTCCTCCTGTTTTCGCTTGCAATATTTCACTACAAAAGCATTTTTGCTACTTTCAGAAGTCGGCAAGAATAAGGCTTTATTTTTTATCTCAAACAAAATTTCTCTTTCATTATCCTTTGGTTGAATTTCTTCCAAAGAATTTAAAAATACCTTACGTTTGAAAGTATCACGCTTACTATTACTTAAAATAATCTGACGACACTTTGTAGTTTTTGCACGGAGTTGTAAAGCAGTAGTCGGAGAAAGTTTTCTTGATAACATATCCACATCATCTAAAACCGCAAACTCTTCCAACTTCAATTTTGTTAAACAATTACTTGATATCATTTGCAAACAATTTTGAATATTATCATAAGGATTTAGCTTTACAAAATCATTAAATATAGCAAAAATGGATTTTTCCGTCGGTAACATAAACTGCTTATAACCGGATAAAAGCTCAATAACATCAATTGCAGTTTTGCATAATTTCAAACTTTTTTCAAAAGATTTTATATTATCTGAAGATATTATTTTTACACCTCGATACGGACAAGTAATATTTCTTAATTTTCTTAATGGTTTTCCTGCTGAGGTTGAACCTTCATATGGCACATCATAATAATATTTTAAATAATTTTCAGAAGTTATTCTTTTTGGTTTAGGTTTTGAAGTTGCCATAATTTAATTATTCCAAAAGTTTTAAATAGCCATACTGTTAATTTCAGTATATGCACTTAAGATTCTGTTTCTGACCTGTATAGCCATTTGCATACTTAATTCTGCTTTTTGAGCAGCAATCATAGCTGCATGAATATCAGTTGAACCGCCCATCGCGATATCTTCTTGCATTTTATCCGCTTCTATTTTCAATCGATTAACAGAATCAAGACCTGAGCCGAAGCTTGAACCTATCTTATCCATAAAGTTGCCCATGCCTTCAATATCATTTTTGTCTTTTAACGGGAATGAGCGAGACGCTTTATCCAAAGCTTTTGCAAAATCAGTAGCGTCGGTTTCTAATTCAAAAGAAGCCTGACCTTGTAAAAACTTATTATAGTCACGAATAGCGTTTAAGTTAAATTCTGTATTAAAGCTCTGTATATTTGTTGAAAAATCCATATCAAACACTCCCTATTTTGAACCCTAGATATTCATTGCTGAATTCATCATGGTCTTAACGTTCTCCGCAACGGTTGCGTTTGCCTCATAGGCTCTTGAAGCGGCAATCATATCAACCATCTCTTCCACAACACTTACATTTGGCAAGTCAACATAGCCTTCTTCGTCTGCATCGGGATGTGACGGGTCGTAAACAGTTTTTATTCCGTCCTCACGTTCATAAATCTGTTCTACTTGTACTCCACCGGTTACTAAGCCATGATTCAACGCTATGTTGGCATTTATCAACATGTTGCCGGTTTTCGGATCAAATTGAGCATCCGGAGAATTGCTTGAAAAATTAGAAAAACCTCTATTGATTGAATCTTCATATATAGCTCTAAAAGAAACGTCTTTCTTTATATAAACACCTTTGGAGCCATCCGGATTTCTTGTGGTATGAACATTTGCAATATTACTTGCAATTGTATCCATTTTGACTCTTTGTGCGGTCATTCCAGACCCTGCTATATCAAATATATTAAAACTCATTTCTTACCTCCCGGCCCGTAACAGACTCAATGTGCCTGAAACTTTGATTTTATTGACCTCTTATTACACTTGAAAGTTCCGAAAACTGTCTTCTTTCCAAATTTGATAATACTAAATATCTCGTACCGGTTTTTGACAAATCCATCATTTCACGTTCTAATTCAACATTATTTCCGTCAGAATTTGCACCGCTATAAACATCTGTTACGTATTGTGGCTTAAATTGATCGAATGTATTTGATTGTAAATAAGCCTTCTCTTGCAAGGTCGGAGTTCTATAACGATGAACCTCTCCGGTAAAAACATCTACATTTGGCGGAATATATTCAATACTATTCTGCCCTTTTATAAAATCTTTCAAATCCTCACGTTCAATAATCTCAGCTAATTGACTCTCAAATGCGACTTCTTTCCTTTGATATTCAGGAGTTTGAACATTGGCAATATTAGATGAAATAGCGTGTTGTCTGTCCATCAAACCATCCATCCCGAGCTTAGTTATTTCAATTGTTCTTGAACTTATTAAATCCATAACCTGTCTCCTACACGATGTTAAAACTTATCACAAATTCGGTATAGTCTTCACTCGAGCGAGCCAAAGAAATTTCTGCACTTTGCTCTTCTATATATTTTTTACAAATCCATAAGCCTAAACCACTACCATGAGTTTTTGTAGAAAACCCTTCGTCAAAAATCTTATCAGGATTTTCAATTCCTTTTGCATTATTAGAAACACAAATCATAGCCTTATCTTCGGATTTTTCAACTAATACTTTTATATACTTACCATTTCCGATTGAATTATTATCACCGTCCACAACCTCTTGAAATGCCTCTGTAGCATTCTTTACAAGATTTATAATAACTGCAGTCAATTTTTCCGAATCAGCTAAAACCATTACGGATTCAGGGTTTTCCAACTGAAAATCAATACCTTTACTTAAAGCATAAACTTTTGATAATTCAAACGCAGAATTAACAATCTGTTGCAAGTCAACAGAGTCTAAAACCGTACTACTATTTGTTTTTAACATCAACAAAGAATTTGCAGCCATTTTTAAAGCCTTGTTTATTGAACTCAAGGACGCCTTTAAAGAATCAACTTCAACCCCTTTATCCAACCCCTTTGACATAATTTCAGAATATAAATCACATATTGATAACTGATTCCTAATTTCATGTGCAATCATTCGGGATTTTTTTTCGGCATAATCATTATCAGAAAGAGTTTCAGCACTCTTTTCCGCAAATTTTAGAACTGCGTCAGTTACCATCTCATCAGCATTACTAATAAACCGTCTTAAAGAATCATTTAACAAGACGTTATCACGTCTGTCCGGATTAAATTTTTCCTGGTATTCAGAAATATCAACCTTTGAATTTCTTTTAATAATATCCAAAGCTTCTTTTTGCAATTTCGAATTATATACGGAATAATACTTAACAAAATTTTTATCACCAGTATTGTTATCCCATATCAAGATTGAAACATATCTATGAGTTAACGTACATAAAAACTCAGTATTTGCCCAAACTTTTTCTAAAAGATTTCCCGAATCATCAGCATAAGATATCGATTCAATTGACGAAAATTCCAATCTTTTTAACAAGCCTTGCAAATTGGTTTTATTTTCTATCCTATGAAAAACCACAGCGGTTTCAGGAGCATCAAGAAGAGGTTCGAGAGCAGAACGAATCAAACATTGCAAAGTCTGTTTGGATAACAATTTGTTATCTTGCGATGCAATCAATTCTTTTAAATAATTCTGCTGTCTTACAATCTTCTTCATTTACCTTAAACACCTAATTTAACCTTTTTAGATAAAAACCCGTTGTTTATTGCATATAGAACAGCTTGTGTTCTGTCGTTTACTTGTAGCTTTTGGAAAATATTATTTACGTGTGTTTTAACAGTTGTTTCAGATATGAACAATTTATTGGCAACACCTTTATATGTAATACCTTGAGTTAATAATTCCAAAACCTCTTCTTCTCTTTGAGTTAAGTAAGAAAGTAAATTTTCTTCTTCTGATTCTTGTCTTGCAGTTTCTTCTCTGAATGATTGTTGAAAATATTCAAAGAATCTTGAAGAAAGAGTTAACGGTAAATAAATCTTTCCACCCAAAACTTCTTCAATCGCATAGATTAATTGAGCAGAAGCCATGGTCTTTAACACATAACCTTTTGCACCAATCTTCATCGCTCTGAAAATTAAATCCGCATCATCATAACCGGAAAGTGCCAATACTTTTGTACCCAAATCAAGCTTCGAAATTTCCATAATACCTTGCAAACCGTCTCTTTCCGGCATATTCATATCCAAAAGAACGATGTCCGGTTGATACTTTTTAATCAAATTTAAACCAACGGTAATATTTGTTGCAATACCCACTACATCAAAAGTTCCTTCTAAGTTTAAAAGCTCTCTGATACCAACTAAATGCTCATAGTTGTCATCAATCAATAAAACTTTTGATTTTTTCTTAAACTCACGTCTCATACTCTCATCTCTCCCTATTTATATTTTTAAATTTAATATAGTTTCAGTATCTCCACTTAGTATATTACTCCCTTTTAGAGGAGGCTTACATCAATATAGGGGTTAATTTTCTCAAATTTTATCTAGTCAAACAGGTATAGACCATTGGATTTACAAAATCGCCAAAAAGCTTATAAAAAAGGCGTTTTTCACATGTTCCCTTCGGACTTAAAAACTACGACAAAAAGACTAGTTGAAAAAGTTGAGCATCAACTATTCGTATTAGATTATATAGAGGGTTTTAAAACTTGAATTAATACTCGATTTTTTTAGGACGAGTAAATATTTCTGTAATTTTACTTGCAATAAAAGTTGAAAAACCGATTAATAGTGCATACCCTCCATAACTTAGCAAAGCTTTTCCGTAGAATTTTCTCAAATTCTTAACTAATGCGTCAGACAAGCCCGCTTGTTTTGCTAGTTTAATACCTTTATAACTGGCCATAGACTCTTCTATTACAGTAGGTAACATTGCCGCAAAAGCTATCTTGCCGCAATTATCTTGTACAAAATCAAAAACATTCCTTTTAGCATCTTTTGGCTTAGATCTTGAAAATAATGCAACCGTTCCCATAAGTCCGGCAATCGCATAGCCGGGACGCCTGAACGATTGTAAAAATTTCCCGGTCTTACTTTTTAAATGATTCATTGCGTGACCCAACTCATGAAAACCTGCAATTGTCGCTTTATCAGCATTTAAAAACACCTGCTTTGCATCCGGCGTATAAAAAGCGTTCAAACCCCTTGCTACATCCAAAAGTTTCGGGTCAGTAATTCCGGAAGGAACATGCATAAGTTTTACACCCACTTTATCCAAACCGGAATTACTGATAGATTTGATAAACGCATCTTTATACAAAGCATTATTAGCCCACTCTTTTTTCATTTGCTTTTCAAACGGGTTTGAAAAAGAAGGAAGTGCTTTAAGCACAGCAGCAGAAGCTAATGTTGCCAACAAATAGCCAATTTCGGCTTCTTCTTGACTTCGCTGTCTGTACATATAGCCATAATTTGAATTGATACCGGTCAAAACACTTCACCTTTAGAATTCTACATATATATTAAAACATTCTTTTTAAATAAATTGCTAGTTAAAACAAAAAGTTTTGTAAATTTTTGTAACAATATATGCTTTATATTGAAATTTTATCTAAGAAATATACTTTATATATATGTAAGTGCAAAATACATAACACAACCTTTCATACAACCTACACACTAACCTTCTACACATGAGGAATTATTAAACAAAATTCCAAACCCAACTTTCTAAAAAGTGGGGTTTTTCTTTATTCTAAACATTAAAAAAAGGTTAAATCTTTCGATTTAACCTTTTTAAGTCTTTAGCTAATGTTATCGACTATTCAACAATTTTGTCAACAACACCGGCACCAACTGTTCTACCACCTTCACGGATAGCGAATCTCATACCTTCTTCGATAGCTACTGGGTTGATTAATTCAACTTCCATAACTACGTTATCACCAGGCATTACCATTTCGCCGTCGAATTTGATTGAACCAGTAACGTCAGTTGTTCTGATGTAGAATTGTGGTCTGTAACCAGGGAAGAATGGAGTGTGACGTCCGCCTTCTTCTTTTGTCAAAACGTAAACGTTAGCTGTGAATTTAGTGTGTGGTTTAATTGAACCAGGTTTGCAAAGTACTTGACCACGTTG
>JAFQNY010000232.1 GCA_017395765.1 bacterium | reverse complement strand
TTTTTAAATTCATACATAACACTTCCATTTATGAACAAATTAAAATACATTATACTTTAAATTAATTTGGAAGTCAATATTAGTCAAAAAGCTTCGACAAGCAACATAATATAATTATCACAATGCACACTTCAACATAGGCGTAAACATAAATTATATACCTTTACTCCTGATACCGTCTTGTTATTAATTTTTTAAATTGTCCTGTCCCAAACTATTAACCTTGTAACTATTTTTCTTAATGGTTCTCCATCAATTTCATAGTCTAAAAGTTCTTCAACTGTGGAGTAAAGTCTTTCTGTTTCTTGCTTATTACATTCAGCAATAGAAATATTGTTTTCCACATGAGTTATTGAGTAGTCCTTCTTCTTCCATTCAAATTCAACTTCTCCATGACATTTCATACAAAATTCGAAGTCTTCTATTGATATAAATCGGTTTTCCTCTATACTATTACAAGGTACCTTTGTATACTCTATTTTTCATTCATTCATATCGTAAAATCCTCCTTTAATAATGTTAAACTTCTTAAGCTTAGGCACATTAGCTAGTCTAAGCTAAAATGGCTACCCATAATGAGGCAGCCATTTTATAAATAAGCAACATTTTTGAATTATTGTAAGAATAATGTATATTATGATTCGTCTAGCCAAATTTCATTATGTTTTTTAAATCACCCATTATCTCTGCTAAAACATTATGCAAAATATTAGCACACACAAAATCGTATTTTTCAGTTAATAAATCCGCAGTTTTTAACTCAAAAGTTATATTTTGAACCTTATTTATTTGTGCGTTTTCAATACAAACATCAATAACTGTTTCATCATTGTCACAACCATAAACCTCGTCAGCACCAAATTTTTTAGCACAAATTGCAAGAATTCCGGAGCCTGTTCCTATATCTGCCATTGAATCACCTTTTTTAAGATATTTTTCAATAGCTTTCATACATAATTGAGTTGTCTGATGAGTTCCTGTTCCAAAAGCACAACCCGGATCGAGCGTAATAGTTATTTCATCATCTTTCGGTTCATAACTCAACCAACTCGGAACAACAGCGATTCTATCAGTTACATGGGTTACAGTCCATTTTTCTTTCCATTTTTTTGACCAATCTTGATTTTCTTTTTCATCAAGCGTGATTTCCCAAGTTCCCAATTCATCATCAGTAAAACCTCTTGATTTAAGCATTTCACGTTCAGTTTTAAGAATCTCGACAGGATTACAATCTAATTCGGTCAAAAATACCTTTAAAACACCTCTTGTAGTAGAAGTCATCTCCAAATCTTTCCAAGCTTCTTCTGCCAGAACAACCCCTTCACAACTAAAATTTGTAAAACATATATCCGATACAATTTCTTCAATATCCGGATTTATTGAAATTTTTAACTCAAAATAATTTGACATCTTGACCTCCACAAATATTATTATAATTTACAAAAACAATAAGCATGCCAACTTCTTTACAAAACTTAATCAAACTACAAACTCATGCAAAAGCATGCCATGAGCATGTTTCAATGAATCAAATCTCCCCAAAGCATGTAGGCATGGTTATTTAGCATGACTCGAACTCCTCTAACGAACTAGATTTGAGGGTTTGTATTATTGTTAAAAAGTGTTTACAATTGGTTTTTGAGGGTTGTAAAAGCATTCTTAGGCAATATAATAATAATATAGTCGATAAGATTAGTTGTTTTGGGGAATAAACAAACGAAAGTTTGCTTCGGAGGAATAAGTGTTTAAGAGTCGTGATATGGGAAGAGCTATTGCTGTAAAAAGATGGACACCTACAGCATTAGAATGTTATAAAAGAGGTTGTAATTGCGTAGGATGTTTCTATAGCGATTTTTTCAGTGCAACCGCACAAAAATGTCAAATGAAAGCTGCAGTTCTTGAATTAGTAAGAACTATCGGCACACCAAATGTAGAATTGCCTCAAATTTTAGATTAGCACTTTAAAAAAGTCAAAAAATGTTGTAAAATGAAAGTGGTAGTCATAGGAGGTGTAAATGTATATACACGTAAACGGTAAAAACATTGAGATTACAGACGCTATTAAGGCTTATGTAAAAGAAAAATTAGCTAAAGTAGCTAACCATTATGACCAAATCACAGGAATGGATGTAATTCTCTCCGTTATCAAAAATCCTGCTGCAACCGGTAAGCATATTGCAGAAGTTTCTTGCAAAACTAACACTGGTGTTATTCGTTGCGAAGAATCTGCTGAATCTATGTATGAAAGCATCGATTTACTTGCTGACAAATTAGACAGACAGGTGAAAAAGTTTAAGGACAAAGCTCTTTATTCTGACAAAGCTACTATCAGAGGCACTGCAGAAGAAGAAGCTGAAGCTGAAGAGGCTGTAGAAAGTTAGTAGCCAGAAACGGTGTTCTCATTCACCTCAAATATATTTAGCTGGCAGAATCGGAAAAGTATATGATTAATAATAAAAAAGTTGTAGTGATAATGCCGGCGTATAACGCAGAAAAAACTTTAGAAAAAACTTATAATGAGATTTATCAAAATTTCGTCGACGAGGTTATTCTCGTTGACGATTTTTCTTCGGATGAAACCAAGGAAATTGCAAAACGATTAAACATAACCACAATCGTTCACAAAAAAAATCTCGGATACGGCGGCAACCAAAAATCATGTTACAGAGCAGCTTTAAAAGCCGGAGCGGATATCGTAATTATGCTACATCCGGATTATCAATATACACCGAAACTTATTCCTGCTATTGCATCAATGATGGCTTTCGGAGAATATGATGCGGTAATTGCATCCAGAATGCTCGGTAATTCAGCCCTAAAGGGTGGAATGCCTTTCTACAAATTTATCTCTAACAGATTTTTAACTGAATTTCAAAACTTTGTAATCGGGCAAAAACTTTCTGAATACCATACCGGATTCAGAGGCTTTACAAGAGAAATATTGGAAAAACTTCCATTAGAGGATTGTAGCGACGATTTCATTTTTGACAATCAAATGCTGGCTTTAATCTTATATAACAATTACAAAATCGGTGAGATTTCTTGTCCGACAAAGTATTTTAAAGAAGCTTCTTCTATTAATTTTGCTCGTTCTTGCAAATACGGTCTTGAAGTTTTAGGAGTAAGCATCAAGTATCGTTTAGCAAAAATAGGGTTCAAACTATCTCTTTTCAACAAACAAGGTCAAGTTTTGGACATAAACAAAGAGATGGAATATTATAATATTAGAGGTTAGTATGAAAATTGTTTTGGCATCATCAAATCCGCACAAAGTAAAAGAAATTAATGCGATTGTTGAATCAGAAAATATAGAATTTATTCTTCCGCCGGAGGGCTTTGACCCTGAGGAAAACGGCACCACTTTTGAAGAAAATTCTTTGATAAAAGCTCAAGCTGCTTGGGAAGTTTCTAAAACGTGGGTACTTGCCGACGATTCCGGACTTTGTATAGAAGCCTTGAACGGCGCACCTGGGATTCACTCCGCAAGATACGCAGACTCGCCACAAGAAAGAATTAACAGAGTTTTGTCCGAAATGGAAGGAAAAACAAACCGCAAAGCAGAATTTAAATGCTGTATGACACTTTTAAATCCTGCAGGAGAAGTTGCTCTAAGCTATACGGGTATTTGTAAAGGTTCAATAATTAATTCACAAAAAGGAACAAACGGCTTTGGGTATGACCCGATATTCTTATTAGAAAACTCCTCCAAGACAATGGCAGAACTTTCCGAGGAAGAGAAAAACAAGGTTTCACACCGCTCAGTAGCATTACAGAGGGTTCTTGCTTTTTTACGAACTGTAACAATTTCTTAATTTTATTGCAAAATTATCTTGAACGAATATAATTTAATAGAATAGTGTATTACACAATAAATAAGAGGATAAAAAACATGAGTACATTAGAAAAAGTAAAAAAAGTTGTAGTAGATCAATTAAGCTGTGATGAAGCTTTAGTTACTCCTGAAGCTAGCTTTACTGCTGATTTAGGCGCAGACTCTTTAGATACAGTTGAATTAGTAATGGCTTTCGAAGAAGAATTCGGTTGCGAAATTCCTGATGAAGAAGCTGAAAAAATCCAAACAGTTCAAGATGCAGTTAACTACATCGAAGCACACTCATAGTCCGTTTTTAGGATAAAACATTTTTTGTGAAGGTGAAAAATTAAATATCTTTTTAATTCTTCACCTTCCATTTATTAAGGGAAAAGAGAATCATGACAAAACGCAGAGTAGTAATTACCGGTTTAGGGGCAGTAACTCCTTGTGGAATCGGCGTTGACGAGTTCTGGAAGAATATGTTAGACGGTGTATCTGGTATCAGTCTTACTGAAGCTATGGATACTGAACGTCATACTGTTAAAATATCCGGTGAAATAAAGAATTTTGAACCAGAAAAATATTTGGATGCAAAAGAAGCAAAGAGAATGGATAGATTTACTCAGTTTGCAATGGTTGCAGCTGATGAAGCTATTCGTGATGCTGGTTTAACAGCAGAGGATTATGATCCTTATAAAGTTGGTGTAATCGTTAGTGCGGCAGCCGGCGGTTTCAAAACTTTTGAAAAGAGTCACAAAGATATTATTGAAAAAGGGCCTACAAAGTGCTCACCATTTACAATCCCTATGTTGATTGTAGATATGCCATCAGGTAGAATTTCTATGAAGTATGGTTTTAAAGGTGTAAACAAAGCTGTTGTTTCAGCTTGTGCAACAGGTTCTCATTCAGTTGGTGATGCCTTTAGAAGTATTCAATACGGAGATGCTGATGTTATGATAGCAGGAGGTTGTGAAGCAACTATTACAACTTTAGGTATCGGTGCATTTACAGCGGC
>JAFQNY010000231.1 GCA_017395765.1 bacterium | reverse complement strand
TATATTTCTTAGAAGAATATCACCCCATTCATATCCATACATATCATTAACAACTTTGAAGAAGTCTAGGTCGAATAAAATACAAGAAAGTTTTGTGCCATAACGTCTTGAACGAGAAATTTCTTGTTCAAGGCGTTCTTGTAAATATTTTCTGTTGTGTAAACCTGTTAATTCATCAGTAGCGCTAACTTTTTCCAATCTATCTTTAATCTGCTTAATTTTTAAAAGAGCATTAACTCTTACTAATAATTCGTCTTTGTTGAACGGATCTTCTATAAAATCAAAACCTTCAGCTCTTACAGTGAAATCTCTTCTTGCTTTGCCGATAAAAAGTATCGGGCAAGGAAATTTGTTCGTCATTAAAGCATCTTTTGCTGCATCAGCATTTTCAACAATCATTAATGAAGGATTAACGATTGCATAATCTTTCATCTGGTCGATTTCTAAGGTTCTTATTTCTGCATCATCAATATCCATAAGAAGAGTTTCAACTCCTGGTAACGGTTTTGATGAATAAATAATAATATTGTTCATATTCTCTACCTCTTATTGTTATATTCTCTCTTATAATAATATACATTATTTGTAACGTTTTGTAAACAGCGAGCAGTAATTGAGCAAATTTAAATATTCACAAGATTTAAAGATAGATGTGTAGTAAAAAATAGGAAAAAGAATGGCATTAGATGCTATTATGAACCAATACAGGGCAGAAAAAATCCCTGATATAATAAATGATTATCGCCTTGTACGACAAAAACTGGGTGTAAAACCTGCATTTGCACAGGAAGACGAAGAGTTTCCTTGGTGGAGCGGAGATTTGGAAAAAGAAGTCGCTGACAAAGATTATCTTTGCGCAAGGGCTTTAACGTCATTAGCTATATTGAATGGACCAACAGATCTTGATGATATTTTTTCTGCTTGGAAACAGATTAAATCAAGATTTAAGGAAAAAAAGCCTGATGGCTATGATCCAAAACTTGGTCAACATCCTTTTTCTTTCTTTAGAGGTACAATTTTTCATGAATATTTGAATCCTAATTCAGAGAAATGTATCAGTAAAAAATTGGCTAAGTATATTATTAAAAATGATGTTAGCTTACGTGATACAAAATTCGGAGAATGGATTTTGAAAAAGTTGGGTGTCGTCGAAAATTATAAGATTGATACAAATATTAAAGATATAACTCATACAGAAGCAAAACAACGATTTGTAGAAGTTAAAACCTACAAATCCAAAAATCTATTTGGTGATTTGACAGCCAGAGCATTAACAAGAACCTCAAAATATGGAATGTATGCTTTAGGCGGGTTGGGTGCATTACATGCTGTTCATGAAATAGTTGACGGAGAGGATGTAAAAAAAGAAGTGTTAGAAACCGCATTGCAGATAGGTACTACATTGGTAAGTACCGGATATTTAGGTGCAATTGGATATAAACATTTCGGTACAATTGGCTCTTTAGCCGGCATGGGTTTGGGTAGTGCGATCGGGGCAAAAGTGCCGGATTTATTTAAGCATAGCCCTGAAATTCTCTAAAACATGTTCAGTAAATTGATCAGTTTTACCTACAAGCTTTTTTATAGCTTCAACTGTATCAATCCCATCTTGAGGAAGAATATCACCCCAATCGACATCGTATCGAAGTTGACGTAACAATTCTCCAAAACCACAAGTAGCTTTAGCTTCTTTTTTAGCCCATTCGTAGTATTTTTGATTAACAGCTTTGTAATTAATTTGATTACACTTGTTAATTGGCGATATTTTCATAATAAATACTCCTTGAAAAAATTATATCATGAACCATTAAAAATAGAACTGCAATCGGGATAAAAGTGCCGGATTTATTTAAGCATAGCCCTGAAATTCTCTAAAACATGTTCAGTAAACTGATCAGTTTTACCTACAAGCTTTTTTATAGCTTCAACTGTATCAATCCCATCTTGAGGAAGAATATCCCCCCAAGCGACATCATATCGAAGTTGACGTAGCAATTCTCCAAATCTTTTTACGCCTTTAGCTTCTTTTTTAGCCCATTCGTAGTATTTTTGATTAACAGCTTTGTAATTAATTTGATTACATTTGTTAATTGGCGATATTTTCATAGTAAATACTCCTTGAAGAAATTTTAACACAAAAAGCCTTCAATTTATAATTTGAAGGCTTTTTGTTATTGTAGCAAAATTTTAAGCTAAAGCTTTTGATTTTTCTAAGCAATCAATAAGAGTTGAAGCTACTGTTTTTTGTTCTTCTAATGTTAATTCAGGGAACATTGGAAGTGAAATAACAAGCTCAGTATTCTTTTCAGTGACAGGCAACATTCCTTTGGTAAATCCAAGGTGTGAATGCACTTTTTGCAAGTGAAGAGGAACCGGATAATAAAGCATTGCGCCGATACCTGATTCTTGTAACATCTTGTGAATATTGTCTCTGTTAGGAATTTTTAGAGTGTATTGGTGATATACACAATAGGTGTCACTCAACTCTGATGGAGTTTGGATATCCGGATGTCCTGCAAACAATTCATTATATGTTTTTGCGTGGTCTCGTCTTGCTTTATTCCATTCATCAATATAATTTAATTTAACTCTTAAGATAGCAGCTTGAATTTCGTCAAGTCTTGAGTTAACACCGATTTCGTCGTGATAATATCTAACAGCTCCACCGTGGTTACGTAGTGCAATAATTCTGTTTTTAAGGTTTTCAGAGTTAACTGAAATTAATCCTCCGTCACCCATACCACCTAAGTTTTTAGTTGGATAGAAGCTGAAGCATCCGATATCACCGAAAGTACCAACCATTTGACCTTTGTATTTTGCGCCGATTGCTTGACAGCAGTCTTCAATCACATATAAGTTGTGACGTTTAGCAATGTCCATAATTGCATCCATATCGCAAGGCTGACCGTATAAGTGAACAGGAATAATAGCCTTTGTTCTAGGAGTGATTGCAGCTTCAATTTTTGCAGGGTCAATATTGAATGTATCAGGGTCAATATCCGCAAATACAGGATGTGCACCAACAATACCTATAGCTTCTGTTGTTGCTACGAATGTAAATGCTGTAGTAATAACTTCATCACCTGCACCGATATCAAGAGCTCTTAATGCTAAATGTAGAGCATCCGTTCCTGAGTTAAGTGTCACTGTGTAATTGCAGCCGATGTATTTAGCTAATTCTGTTTCAAGGGCTTTACAGTT
>JAFQNY010000230.1 GCA_017395765.1 bacterium | reverse complement strand
TCACCTTCAATAAGGGTTCTTAATGCATTTTTTTCAACTTCATTTAACGGAGTACTGTATTCTTCAACATGCGCAAATATTTTATTTTTTAGTTCACCGGAAATTTTTTCAATATGTTCATCAAATCCCAACGGAACTTTTTGCTCTGCTAAAAATACATCAACTCTTTCATTAACAACTGCTTTGTCAGTATGAATTTTCAAATCCATTGTATTGATTTTTTTCATATTAGCTAAAACATTAACTTCCGTTTTGATTTCACGTCCACCCGGAACTTTAGCATTTGCCTTGTCAGTGATTACTGTTTGTATATATTCCCAAGTATTGTCTTTAGCTCGTCTGATTCCATTAAATCTTTGTGTAATATCGCCTTTAACTTCACTCTTTTCAACCATACCTCTGTATAAAGGTAAATCGACATAAACTTGAGCCTTTTGACGCCCCGCAAGAAGCTTCATTAAGTTTTGAGCAATTTCTTTCGGTACAATCGACATACCGCCAGTCGAAGCATACCCTTTGTATTCTGAGGTCGGGATACGAATTACAGCATTTTCCGGCAATGATTCTAATGTTTTACCTAAACCAATCATTCTCTTTACGGATTCTGTTTGAAGAGCTTTTGTCATTTCTACTTCAAAATTGCCGTATACAGGGTTTAACACATTCGCAACGGTAAACTCATGATTGTTAGCCACAACTTTTTCGTTAAAGAAGGTTATACCGTTGAAATCGGAATGAATATTATTAATCTTATTTTTTAAAGACTCAAGTCTTGATTCCAATTCAGCTTTTATGCCTGAATTTTTAAGAGCAGAAATTTCTTTTTGTAAATTTGTTATTGTTTCAGGAGCTACAGAAGAAGAACCTTGTGTTTCAACCTTGTGAAACAAATCATTAAATTTTTGGGTTAATGCATCTAATGCACCTTGCGAACTATTAGAACGACCTTTGTTCAATGAATAAATAGCAACACCTAAAGATGTTAATGCTACTGCAGAAGTAACAATAGGAAGTAAATTCTTTTTAGAAATACCATTTTTCGAAGGATTGTCAACAACCTTCACATTTTCTTCCCGCAACGGAACTTCATCAACCGACTCAGACTCACGGAACGAGACCCTTGATTTTGTCTTAAAAGATAAATTAACCTTTGGACCATCTACCGGATTTACAAGTAAACTCATACACTTTCTCCTAGATACTATAATATACACACTTAACGTATTTCTATATATTAAAGCACATAAAAAATATATTTGCGCAATTATTAAGAAATGTTTAGCTCAATTTTAAAAACGCCTCTATTTTAGCTTTTATTGAGTTTGAGGCATAGTCATCTATATCAATATATAACCCGTTATATTTATCTGCTAAATATTTTGCAAGCATAGATTTTGAACAAAATGCTTGAGCATAAAAAACTGTCGGAACATTTTCATCCACATACATTTCTAACTCTAAATCAGCAGGAGTTCCTGCCTCAACACACCTAGTCCAACCATACAATCTTGTTGTATCCGGAAAAAGTTTAAGTATTTCTAAATCATTAGGCGGGACTCCCCAAAATCCGGGAGTAAATGAACTATTTGAAGAAATATTTATTTCCGGAATAGAATGTTGTTTATATTCCTTTTTGAGCAATTCCGGTTTGATTATACTATCTGTAATCGTTGTTATTTTTTCATATAAAGGCAAATCACTTGTGCAAATCTTTATCTCACGCTTGTTATCAACTTGTTCATATATAGTCTGTATAACATCAAAACCTAATTCTTTTAATAATTTTGAAGCAAACCAACCGCTGTCACATTTATCTTTACCGATTGGAGCAACAACAATATCAGGTTTCAAAAATAAAGCATTATCGATAATATTTCTTATAATTTTACAATATGCATCCGGTAATATATTATTTTTCGGATAAGAAAAATCAATATCCAAGTCAATCCACTCTGCGGACGGATACTTTAATCTTAAACTATTTATTACATCAGGTTCCGGATACCCCCAAAACCCTATCAATATATTATCGTTCATAATCTACATAATAACATAAAAAAGAACGCCCTATTTAGGACGTTCTTTTTTCTCTTATATAACCTATCCTATAACATCATTATATTCTTCCGGATTATTTAATAAATCGTAATTGATTTCGTTTTCATTATCCGCAATTGCAGCTGCTACAACAGCATCAGAAGTCACATTAACCAAAGTTCTCATCATATCAGTAATTCTTTCAACTGTAAACAAGAACGCAAAACCTGTTACAAGTTGGTCATGACTTAAGCCCATACCGTTAAGCACCAAGGCAATTGTTATTAAGCCAGCTCCCGGAATACCGGCGCAAGTACTTGATGCAACTATTGCCAATAAACAGATTTGAACTAACATAAACGGATCCAAAACAACCCCGTAAGCTTGAGTTAAGAATATAACAGCAACAACTTGTAGCAAAGCAGTACCGTCCATATTCAATGTTGCACCTAAAGGAATAACAAAACTTGTTACTTTATGAGAAATTCCTCGTTTTTCACAACAAGCAATTGTTAACGGAAGCGTTGCAGAAGAACTTGCAGTACCAAAAGCAACCATCATCGCTTCTGCTATAGCAGCATAAAGCATCCAAAACGGAACTTTTGAAAACACTCTTAAGAATAATGGATATATTACAAATAATTGAATACCGAAACCTAATGCTAAAACACCTAAATATTTAGATATTGTAGTAAAAATTTCAACTCCGAAATGAGAAACCGCAACAGCTGTCAGAGCAAAAACACCGGGAGCTGCAAAGCACATTATCCAATCAGTTATTTTCATTGTTGCTGCAAAAATTGATTCAAAGAAACTTACAAAAGGTCTGTTAATCTCTCCGACTTTTGCCAATGCAACAGAAAAAATCACTGTAAATAACAAAATAGGAACCATATCTCCGGCAGCAATTGCAGATAAAGGATTTTTAGGAACAAAACCTAATACAATATTTAACAAATTACCTTTTTGTGCCTCTATTGAATGAGCAACCTGATCTTGAATACCTGCCGCAAATTCAGAATTAATATAAGAAGCTGCACCTAAACCCGGTTCGAAAATTATCGCCAAAGTTGAACCGACAATAACTGCCAAAACAGAAATTATAGCATAATAGAAAATCATCTTACCGCCTAATTTCCCAATTTGTTTAGTATCACTGACACTTGTTATACCGATTACAATAGCTGAAATTACCAACGGAATAACTACCATTTGAATCATTCTTATGAAAAGTTGACCAATAAAAGTTAACGCAGCCATCACTTCAGGTTGCGGATTTTTATGTAACCAAATTCCTGCAAATACACCGATTATCAAACCCGCAAATATATGCCAATTCCTTTTTAAACCTAAACCTAGAGCTATTAATACTTGCATATACAGTTTCATGTTTAAACCTCTCAAATTCTCTATAACTAGTCCATTGTACTATTTTTCAAAAAAAATATCAATAATTTAAATTTGTGAGATTCAAACATTGTTTTGTTAAGTTTTGTTAACAAAAAAATATTAAAAAGGCAATTCTTAAAAAGAAAAAAACTTTATGTATTTAAGAGGATTAATTAAAAGGATATATAATTATGGGAACAGAGATTAACGCAATTGTGCAAAGAATTTTAAAAGAATCTAACATTAACAATGATTCTAAAATCGACAAAAAAGAGATTCAAATTTTTGAATACGGTTTGAATTTTGAAGTTGCTAAAGGAAATCTTAGCGTCGAACAAATGCAAACATCATTACATGATGTAATCAGAAAACATGGTACAAACGAAGTCAAAGAAGATTACATGATTGACCAAGTTACAATTACAAATCCTATTCAAAACAATGGTTCTCATAACGGTGCTATTGAATATAACAAAAAAGACTTATCAAGAGCATACCAACATATCCAAAACATCGTAAACGTATCTGTGACAAAAAGTAGCAATTTGGATGAATTAATTGCTAATATTGAAAAAGGTTGCGGAAAATTAGCTCAAGATTCAAGATACAGTGCCCCGTTTATTGAAAGAGTAAAATATATCAAAGAAACTTATTTAAATAATATAGATAATTATAAAGTTACAACTGAATTAGAAAAAGCGCATGAAAAAATTGTAAAAGATATGGCGCAAGATGAGTACAAGGGATTAAAATTGGACAACGCATTTGATTTAGATTTATTGGATGCATTAGAAACTGTTGGGAAGAAAGAAATTTACGCAAAAACAAAAACTGAATTTGTTGAAAGATTTGAAGCATTATGGGCTCAAAACGTAGATGGTGACAAAGAAAATATCACTATTTCAAACGTTTTAAGCCAAATTGAAAAAGATGTTACAAACAGTGGTGCTAACAAATTCAACAGAGACCAAAAAGAAGCTTTCAATTATCTAAAAAACGAATACGCAAAAGGTAAAGCCGAAGCAATCATTGCAACATATGTTGATGAAATTGATAACACAAACGGCGTAAAAGAAAACAAAAAAGATATTAAAGCTGAATTAAAAGCTGCAGGACTTTGGGATGATTACACCAAAGATATTTATAACAACAAAAGCACAAAAAATAATGTAAAAAGCAAAGTTAAAGAAGTAAAAATTAACGAAAACAGAACTAAATATTCAAAAGACGAGATTCTAAAAAAACTTGATAGCGAAAACAGACCTTTATTCGAGGCTTTAGTTGCTCAAGGTTTAATTACTCAAATCGACGGTTCTGATAAATACGACATTACAAATCTTACAATACTACTTAGCACATTAGCAGGCAGCGATGATCACTTGAACAGAACTACAGGAGATTTCAAAACTCTATCTGAACAAAAGATTTTGTTATCAAGACTTAAAGCAGTTTTAAATGATAACGTAAAACCTTCTGACAGAAAGAAATTAGCAGACTTGTGCGGAATTTCTTACGAAAAAATAAACTGGGGCAAAGTTATCGGCAACGCTGTTACATTCGGCGCATTAGACGCTGCAGAAACAGGTTTATTAACACTTAGAAACCTTGTTCAACAAAGTGTCATAACAGGCGGAGATTTATTGAAAATTATCGGAAAAGTTAATATTACACAATACACTAATGTAAATATCACAATGAGCGATATTGAAAAATTAGGCTTACAGGAACTAATTACAGTTAACGCTAAAAACGAAGTGATTTTTGACTTTACAAGACTTCATAAAATGCCTGAAGTTTTACAAATTCTACCTTTAGACATCAGACCTGCAATCCACGCAGCATATCAAGCAGGTGCATTGGCAGCTGTAGCCGGAGCTTTAAAAGGAATGGAAAGTAAAGAAATTCCTGTGACTACAACAACTTTTGAATGTCAAACTTTTGATGAATATCTTGCATTTATAAACGAACATCACAAAGGAGATAAAAAACTTATAGAAGCTTTAGCTTTATTAGCAAGTACATTTATAGATAATGAAACCGGAGTATGGGATTGTGAATCTTACAAAAACTTCCTTCAAATTGATGAAGCCGGAGCAGGAAGCGTACTTAACAAAAAAGAACTCTATGATAAGATTTACAAGCTTAAAGTTATACCTGAAACACCGGAAAAAGGAGAAGAAAACACATTTACTCCTAAAGTCATAACTCTTCAAGCAGGTGTTTGTCCGGTTGAAGGAACTAAGTCAGAAGACGTTGTTATTAAAGATGCAACTCGCAGTTCTTGGGAAGAAGTCTTAAAACAATACGGCGGATGCTTAGAAGAAACCTTCGGTAGCAAATATAATGCAATCCGAGTGTTGAAAATTGCTCAAGCTATTACAGACGGCGATTATTCTGTAGAAAGACTTCAATATCTATTGGAACAATCTTTAAAAGGTTCAAGATATATGAAAAATATTGACGGATTAGACTTCGATGTTTACTATGACAAGTTAACAGCAACTACAATGCCTAAGGAATTAAAACTTCCTGTTCAATTAGGAGATTGCGATTTATTAGATGTTACTTTAAATAAAGCTAATATCAAAGATATTCGTAAAAAAGGTGATTCCGGTTACAAAGAGGCTGGAGGTTACGCAAAAGGAACCGTTTCTTGCGACGGAGAATCATATTGGACTAAATTAGGCGATGAAGATAAAATTACATATGACGATAAAAAAACATGGAACAATTATATTGAAAACTTTGAAGAAGCTCAAGATGTTAAAATCAAACTAAATGTTCCTTGCGAAGAAGAATAATAAATTTAATACAGAGATGTAAGATGGTCATTCAAGGGTGAGTTAAAAGCTCACCCTTTTTATTTTTATGATAAACTTAAGATACAACGAGAGGATATAGTATTATGAAAATGTCAAAATTATTTGTTCAAACATTAAGAGAATTCCCTTCTGATGCGGAAGTTATTTCTCACAAAATGTTAGTTAGAGCCGGATATATAAGAAAACTTACATCAGGGGTATATAATTATTTACCGCTAATGTGGAGAGTTCTTAGAAAAGTTGAAAACATTGTCAGAGAAGAAATGGACAATGCCGGTGCTCAAGAATTATTAATGCCGTTTGTTCAACCAAAAGAACTTTGGGAAGAATCCGGTCGTTGGGAAGTTTACGGTAAAGAATTAATGAGACTTAGAGACAGACACAACAGAGAAATGTGTCTTGGACCTACTCACGAAGAGATTATAACTGCTATTGCCAGAGACGGGCTTAAATCTTATAAACAAATGCCGGTTAATTTATACCAAATTCAATCAAAATTCCGTGACGAAGTTCGTCCTCGTTTTGGTTTATTACGTGGCAGAGAATTTATTATGAAAGACGCTTATTCTTTTGATACTTCTCAAGAGGGTTTAGAAAAAGAATATGAAAACATGGCTCAAGCATATACTAAAATATTCAAAAGATGT
Organism: bacterium; assembly: GCA_017395765.1. Taxonomy (GTDB): domain Bacteria; phylum Cyanobacteriota; class Vampirovibrionia; order Gastranaerophilales; family Gastranaerophilaceae; genus CAG-196. Next base: position 1,504 of record JAFQNY010000230.1, on the reverse strand, counting down.
GGATTAAACACAAAAATGGTTCAATCCGACTCAGGAGCAATCGGCGGAAGCGTAAGCCACGAATTTATGGTAATTACAGACACAGATGCAGGCGAAAATGATGTTTTCTACTGTGATGCTTGTGATTATTCAGCTAACTCTAACCACGCTATATCAAAACTTCCGGAAACAAAAACTTCAGGAGATTGGACATCAGCACAAGTTATTAACACACCAAACACTCACACAATTGAAGAACTTTGCGAATTTTTGAAGATTCCGGCATCTCTTATAGTTAAGACTCTTGTTTATATTATCGACAAGAAACCTGTTTTAGCTCTTATTAGAGGTGATAAACAAGTAGAAGAAACAAAACTTCTTAATGCAGTAGGCGGAATTGATATCAGAATCGCAACTGCAGGTGAAATCCAAGAAATGATGAAAGTTAACGGGTTTAACGCAGAACCGGGCTTTATCGGACCTATGGGATTAAAAGAATATAATGGTTATCAAATTACTGTAGTAGCTGACGAAACAGTAAAAGAACTAAAGAACTTCGTAATTGGTGTTAACCAAAAAGATAAACACGGAGTTGGTTATAACTGGGGTGCCGGAATTTGTAATGACTTTGAATGCGTAAATTCCGGATCTATGGATTTGCCTAAAATTGTTACAGACCTTAGACTTGTTGAAGCCGGAGAATTTTGCCCTACTTGCGGACAACCTTTAAAAGTAACAAGAGGTATCGAAGTCGGAAACATCTTCCAATTGGGCACAAAATACTCTGCTCCGATGAATGCAGTTTATTTAGACCAAAACGGTAAAACACAACCTTATGTTATGGGATGTTACGGTATCGGGATTTCAAGAACTGCAGCAGCTGCAGTTGAACCTCATTATGATGAAAACGGTATTAAATGGCCTTTAGCTATTGCACCTTATCATGCAGTTGTAATACCTGTTAGCACAAAAGATGAAGAACAAATGAAAGTTGCGGAAGATATTTATAAAACTCTTCTTAAACACGGAGTTGAAGCCGTTCTTGACGACCGAGACGAACGTCCGGGGGTTAAATTCAAAGATGCTGACCTCATCGGGTTCCCATATAGAATAACCGTAGGAAAGGGAATCTCAGACGGTGTAGTTGAGTTCAAAGTAAGAGAGACTTGTGAAATGTCCAATATTGCTCCTGAACAGGCGGCCGAAATCGTTATCACCGCAGTAACTAATTTGAAATAAGAAAAAACAGCCTTCTAAAAGGCTGTTTTTAAATGAAAGGAAAGACTAATGAATTCAACGGAACAAGCATACTTGCAAATGGCAGGCATAATGGGTATTGTATTAATTATTATAAACATTATTATGTATATTATAGCTTTTACTCTAATAGGCTTTTCCGTAAAACTTTTTAATAAAAAGAGAATGCTCGCAATATTACTTTTTATTTTAGCATTTCCTTTCTGTATTAGCGGATATGAACTAGGACTGCAGAATCTTTATTTCCAGGGGCTCTGCCTTCAAAATA
>JAFQNY010000229.1 GCA_017395765.1 bacterium | reverse complement strand
TTTTGTTTACGAATTTTGCGTCAACTCTTTTGCAAAAATCAAAGATGCTTTTGAATTCACCGTTTTCGTTACGTTCTTTTATAATAGCTTCTACAACAGGTTCGCCGACTTGTTTAATTGCTGCCATGCCAAAACGTATATTTCCGTTATCAGGAGCATATTCTAAGAATGATTTGTTTATGTCAGGAGGTAAAACCTTAATTCCGTATTTGTTAGCTTCTTCAATATATAATTGAGTTTGATCTTTATCGTTTGACACACTTGATAACAATGCGGATAAGTATTCAACCGGATAATGACATTTTAAATAAGCAGTTTGGTATGCAACAAAAGCATAAGCTGCTGAGTGAGATCTGTTAAAACAGTAAGATGCGAAAGCTTCTATTTGTTCAAAAAGAGTTGTTGCATCTTCCGGCTTCATGTCATGTCGAGTCGATGCAAGTTCAATGAATTTACCCTTTTGTTGTTGCATCTCTTCGATTTTTTTCTTACCCATCATTCTTCGAACAATGTCTGCTTGACCCAGAGAATAATCTGCTAAAGTTTGGAATACTTGCATGATTTGCTCTTGGTAAACAATTGTTCCGTATGTATCTTTTAGAATTGGTTCTAAAAGCGGATGAGCGTATGTAACTTCTTTAACTCCGTGTTTACGGTCAACAAATTCGTCAACCATGCCTGAACCAAGCGGGCCCGGTCGGAACAGAGCAACTAAAGCGCCTAAATCTTCAAATACGTCGGGCTTTAACCTCTTAACAAGGTTTATCATACCTTGTGATTCTAATTGGAATACTCCGATTGTTTCTCCTCGAACAAGCATTTTATAGGTTTCAGGGTCGTCAAGCGGAATATTGTTTATATCAACATCAATACCTTGGTGTTGTTTTACCAAATCCACTGTTTTATAAATCATTGTAAGGTTTCTTAGACCCAAAAAGTCCATTTTTAAAAGTGATAAAACTTCTGTTACTTCATGAGGCGGGTATCCTGTTTGTACAATACCTTCTTTTGACGGTTGAACCGGAATAATTGTGTCTAATGGTGCATGAGAAATTATAACCCCTGCGGCATGAGTACCTGTTCCGCATTTTAAACCTTCAATGGCGCAAGCCATATCAATAATCTTTCTGTAGCTGACGCTATCACCTGTTTCAGGATTCATAATTTGATAATCTTCATCGTATAACTTTTTAAGTTCAGATCCGTCAACTTTTAGCGCATCTTTAATCCATTTTGCCTTTGGGTTTGTTGCTGTAGCTAATTCAATTGCAGGTTCTATTAAGCCGGTTAGTCTGTTAGATTCGGCAAAAGGAACTTTGAGAATTCTTGCAATTCCTTTGAATGCAGCCTTCGGTGCGTATGTCGAGAATGTTATAATCTGACAAACCCTGTCTTCGCCATATTTTTCAACAACGTAGTCTATTACCTGACGCCTTTTTTCAATACAAAAGTCAATATCTATATCGGGCATGGTAAATCGTTCTTCGTTCAAAAATCTTTCAAACAACAGGTTATGTTTAATAGGGTCAAGATCCGTAATTTCCAATGCGTAAGCTACAACACCACCTGCTGCAGATCCCCGTCCCGGTCCAACCGGAATATCATGAGTTTTTGCAAAATGTATAAAATCCCAAGTTATTAAAAAATATGCAGGAAATCCCATTTTATTAATAACGCTTAATTCATATTCCACACGCTCTTTAAGCTCAGTGGTTATGTCCCCGTATCTTTTTTTAATCCCGTTATAAACTACTTCTGCCAAATAGGTTTCGTTTGTATGCCCCTCTGGGACTTCATAGTGTGGCAAAGGTGCGTTTCCGAGTTCTATATGCACATCGCACTTAGAGGCAAAATCTTCACTGTTTTGACAGCATTCCTCGAATGTTGCTTCGTCCATCCAAGAGAAGGCTCTTCGCATTTCTTCTTTTGACTTAACGTAAAATTCGTTGTTTGGGAAATGGAACCTGTTAGGATCGGATTTGTCAGCGTTTGTCTGTAAGCATAGCAAACTGTCTTGAGCATCGGCATCTTCTTTTCTTAAATAGTGAGCATCGTTAGTTATAATCATTTTTATATCTAACTCTTTTGCTAATTTAATTAAATCAGGATTGGTTTTCTTTTGTTCCTCAAGACCATGGTCTTGGAGCTCAATATAATAATCATCTCCAAATAAATCTTTATATTGTTTAGCAACCTCTTTTGCTTTTTCTTTGTCCCCGGCTTGTAAGTGTTTTAAAACTTCACCGCCTAAACATGCTGAAGCACAAAGTAGCCCTTTATGGTATTCTTTTAGGATTTCAAAATTAATTCTCGGTTTATAATAAAACCCTTCGCACCAAGCTTTTGAAACCAGTTTGATTAGATTTTTATAACCTTCTGAATCTTTGGCTATCAAAATTAAGTGATAACACGGATTATTTCCGGGGTTTTTTTCTGTAATATCTCCGTTATGAACATAAAACTCACATCCAATCAAAGGGTTAATGCCGGCCTCTTTTGCTTTTTCGTAAAACTCAATAGCAGAATACATAACACCATGGTCAGTAATGGCTATTGCCGGTAAATCATTTTCTTTTGCATAATTTACCAAGTCTCCAACCCTTATCATCCCGTCTAATAAAGAGTATTCTGTATGAATGTGTAGTGGAATCAGTTTTGCCATATTATGATAGTAGCACAGAATATTATTAAGGTTTGTAAAAAAGTCAAAATCTAAAATTGATATGTTAAGATGGTATTATTCGAATAATCTTAAAGGAGAGTTTAGGAATGTTGAATTTGTTAAGTAATATATTTTTTGTATTAATAAAACCGTTTGCTATAAATGTTTTAAAAAAAGGAAATTATCCGAAAGATGCTATTGATAGAAAATGCGGTATAATCCCTGAGCAAGGTTTTTCAAGTGATGATGATGTAATTATGTTTCATGGAGTATCAGTAGGTGAGGCCGTTGCTTTAGAAAATTTGATTAAGACTGCAAGAAATGAGTTTCCTGATTCTAAAATCGTAATGACAACAGGAACATGGACCGGACAAGATATTGCAAAGAAAAAACTCGGTGATTCAGTCGATTTGATAACTTATTTCCCTGCGGATTTTCCTTGTGTTATTGAAAAATTCTTGGATAAAATTAATCCTAAAACAGTTTTTATTGCTGAAACAGAAATTTGGCCGTTTTTTGCTAAAGAATGTAAAAAAAGAAATATTAATTTGTACATAATAAACGGACGAATCTCTGATTCAACATTTAAGTCTTATGAAACTTTTAAGTATATTTTTAAATACTTTTTAAATTTTTATACCGGAATTTTAACTCAGAGTGAAGATGACAATAATAAATTTTTAAAATTGGGGGCTAATCCTGATACTACAAAGGTTATGAATAATTTAAAATTTGATATTAAAAAACCTCTTGTTGATTTTGAATTCGATAAAGCTGATAACAAAGTTATGTTGGCCGGTTCAACACATGCCGGAGAGGATGAGATTGTTTTGAATGTTTTTAAAAACTTAAAACAGAATAATAAAGATTTAAAACTTATTCTTGCTCCCAGACATTTAACAAGAGTTAATGATATTGAAAATTTGGTAAAAACTTATGGATTCAAATATGATTTGCGTTCAAATAATAAGGCGGATCTTAACGATATTGATATTTTAATATTGAATACACTTGGTGAACTGGGTAAAATGTATAATTTTGCAGATTTTGCTTTTATTGGCGGAAGTTTTAATAAGACAGGCGGGCATAATCCATTGGAATCAATCGTTTTTCAAAAGCCTGTGATATCCGGACCTTCAACTCATAATTTTAAAGATATTTATAATATCATTCAAAAAGCCAAAGCGGGTTTTGTTGTAAAAACAGAAGAAGAATTTCTGAAAAAAGCTACTGAATTGTTAGAAAATTCTGATTTTTATAATTTAACCGTTCAAAATTGTATAAATGTCTTTGAATCTCAACAAGGGGCTTTGGAATATGTTATTAACGTAATTAAAACATTAAGAAATAATAAATAAACTGTTTTTTATATAATTATTGGCATATAATAGAAAAAGACAGTTAATTTGGGGAGATAATGATGGAAAATCCAT
>JAFQNY010000228.1 GCA_017395765.1 bacterium | reverse complement strand
GAAGGTGAAAGCTTAGCCCCTGAAGTTAGGCTTGAATTTAAAAAAGTTTTAGAAGAAAATGCAAATCCATCAGGTTTAGAAACCCATGTTAATACAATATTAAAATCAATAGAAACAAGAGCAACAGAGGCAGCATCTAAGAATGAAGGTGTTGTTCCTGCTGATGTAAAAGTTTTATCTAAGGAAACAAAAAAAATAATTGAAAAATTATTAACTGAATCTGAAAAAGAAATTACATCTAATTTATTTGTGACAAAATCTAAATTAGGTAAACCTACTTTGAATACAAAAGTTCAAACAGTATTTTATGATAATGGTTCGGGTGGTAAATTCGATTTGAATACTCGTATAACTCCGGAACATAGTGATATTTATAGTAAAGAAGCAATTGCTGCAGGAGAAACTGAAAGGTTTGCGTATTTTGCTAAATTCTTCTATGAGCAATTAGTCAGAGGTGATGAAGCTGCAGTTCCGATGAAAGCAGATTTAATTATTGGTAATGACTGGCATACCGGATTTATTTCAGCTATGATGCGTCAATTATCTACCGCAAAAAAATATTATGGTATGAATTCGGCCTTAGCGGATAAATTACATGATACTCCTATTGTTACCATATTGCACAACGCAACTTTAACAGGTGGAGATTGGGCTTCTCAAGATAAGCTTTTAAATGTATTGTTTGGAGATTTAACTTCAACTATTTTGAAGAATTCACATATGCCAAACGTACATGTAGAAGGTAAATATAACGGTTTCAATCCTCGAAACTTTAATGCTTTATTAGAAGGTGACGGAGTTGCTCCGCAAATGATGGCGGCGGCTTATTCTGATGTGATTATTCCTGTTTCTAAACCTTATGGTGTTGAGATTTCTACAAATTCTGCTTATGGCGGAGCTAGAACTGATGTGTTTGCATTCAGATCTCAAATCGGTGATGTTGTAAACAAGGATATTCTTAAAGATATAATGCTTGAAGCTAAACTTGATCCGAAGCTTTTACCAAATGAATTAAGACCGACATTGGTTGGTATAACAAACGGTTGTGATAGAGCTAATAATCTTTTAACAGCTAAAAAAGCTAAGGATGTTGCTGAAAAATTAGGTCTTCCTGAAGGATCGTTTAAAGCTTTATCTCCGGGCGAAGATGTTCTTGCTTGGCACAATCATAACAAAAAGGCAGCATTAGAGAAAATGCGTCTTGATATTGATAAAGCAAGATTAGGTGAAGCTAATGATATGTGTATTGAGGCTGCTCAATCAACCGATTTGACCGGTGTAACCGAAAAAACTCCTGTGTTTGTTTCAGCTGGTAGAATTGTTGACCAAAAGGGGCTAGATATTCTTGGAAAATCAATTGTAGAATTTTATAAAGATTTTAAAGGTACTGATTATCCGGTATTTTACATACAAGGGGTCGGCAAAGCACAATTTAAACAGCATATATTAGATGCAAAAGCTGAAGTCGCAAAATTCAATCCTGATGCTGCAAAAAGAATAGTCTTTGCAAACTTGTTTAGCGAACCGGGACGCTTTGACTGTGCGAAAATAGTTACAGACTGGGCATTAATGTCAAGTAAGTTCGAACCTTGCGGACTTTCTCATAAGGAAATGGGCTTATTCTCCGGATGCGGTACAGTTGCAACAAAAACCGGAGGTTTGGCAGAAGGTTATAAAGAAGGAGTGAATATTTTATCCTCAACTTATAATCCTGTAGATTCAGTGGAAAATAACGCAAAACATTTTGCAGATAAATTGAAAGAAGCTGTTGCTATTCATTCGGATGAAGCTAAGTTTAGAGAAGTTATTGATACAACAATGCGTTCAAACTTTGACTGGGCAAGAGAAGGCGGTCCAATATACGAATACTTAGATATTTTCCAAAGAATGGGAGTTATTTCTAAAGATATTAAATAATAGTAAAAAGCCTTAGATTTAATCTAAGGCTTTTTTATATCAATAAAATTTATTTATTTTTTAAAGCTGCAGTTATTAAGCCTCTAAACAATGGATGTGGTTTTTCCGGTCTGGATTTAAATTCAGGATGGAACTGACAAGCAACAAACCAATCAAGATGAGGTAATTCTACAATTTCAGATAACATTCCGTCAGGAGACATTCCTGAGAATACCAAACCTGCTTGTTTTAATTGTTCAATATAATCAGTATTTACTTCATATCTATGTCTATGTCGTTCTGATATCTTTGTTGAGCCATAAGCTTCGTGAGCTTTTGTTCCTTTTTTAAGGTGACAATCGTAAGCTCCTAATCTCATTGTTCCGCCGTAACCCTTAACATCTTTTTGGTCGAGCATTAAATCGACAACCGGATGAGAAGTATTTTCATCAAATTCCGTAGAATTTGCACCTTTAAGACCCGCCACATTTCTTGCGTATTCAGTTACTGCGCATTGCATTCCAAGACAAATACCTAAGAACGGAACATTATTTTCACGGGCATATTTTATAACATTTAATTTGCCTTCAACGCCTCTGATTCCAAATCCTCCCGGGATTACGACCCCGTCAACGTCTTTCATAAGTTCTTCGCAAACTTTCATATCAACGCAATCTTCTGAATTTATCCATTTTATTTCAGTCTTGGCTTTATGTTCGTAGCCGGCATGTTTAATTGATTCAACTACAGAAATGTATGCATCAGAAAGTTTTGTGTATTTTCCTGCAATAGCAATTCTTACTGTTTTTTCAGGATGTGTAATCCTGTTAACTAAATCCCTCCAACTATCAAGGTTAGATTCTCTTTCAGGGGTTTGAAGCAGTTTTAACACTACATTTGCTAAATTTTGTTCTTCTAAAGCAAGGGGAACTTCGTAAATACTCTTCATATCACGACACTCGATAACCGCTTCTTTAGCCACTGAACAGAATAAAGCGAGTTTTTCTTTCTCTGTTTTTGGAATAGGCTTAGCTGTTCTACAAACCAAGATTTCCGGATTCAAACCATGACTTCTAAGAACGTTGACACTATGTTGTGAAGGTTTTGTCTTTAATTCTCCTGAAGTTGGCAAGTAAGGTAATAATGTACAGTGAATATTTATGGCATTTCCGATACCTACTTCGGCTTTAAATTGTCTAATTGATTCAATAAAAGGTAAACCTTCAATGTCACCAATAGTTCCACCAATTTCTATAATCTGAAAATCCGGCTTGAATTGTTTTTGAGCTTTAACAATTCTTGATTTTATTTCATTTGTAATATGTGGAATTACTTGAACTGTACCTCCAAGGTAATCACCACGTCTTTCTTTATTTATGACAGTTTGATAGACACTGCCTGAAGTAACACTGCTGAGTTGAGAGAAATTAGCATCAATAAATCTCTCATAATGCCCCAAATCTAAGTCAGTTTCAGCACCGTCATCGGTTACAAAAACTTCACCATGTTGAAACGGGCTCATTGTGCCGGGGTCAACATTTATATATGGATCAAATTTTTGTATTGCAACTGTAAACCCTTTAGAACGTAAGAGTTTACCTAGTGAAGCACCAACAATACCTTTACCTAATGAACTTACAACACCACCTGTAATAAAAATATATTTTGTCATTTTTTCATCCTTTGGTCTGAGCACATTCCATATAACTACTAACCTATTTATTATCGCCAAGTGCTCCTCTTGAGCGAACTACCAGCTGGTTCGCACTGGTTACCTTAAAAAAAAGAGGGTAGTTCACCCTCTTTTTTAATTGATTTTCGGAACTCTAAAAAATCCATCTTCTTCGTACGGTGCATTCTTCATAAGTTCTTCTTTTGTTTGTTCATAAAAGACTTTGTCTTCTCTCATAACATTTACAAAATCTATTGCATGGGCCATAGGTTCGACATTTGAAGTATCAACTTCATTCATTGCATCAACATGTTTAAGCACATCGCCCAATTGCTTTGTAAATTTTTCTTTTTCTTCTTCTGTTAATTCTAAACGTGCAAGTTTTGCTACGTGTTCAACGTCTTTAATTGTAATCATAATTCTCTACTCCAATAATATATAATTTTAGCACAAATAGAACGTACTTCTCTATTATTGTAACAATTATTTAAAT
>JAFQNY010000227.1 GCA_017395765.1 bacterium | reverse complement strand
TACGCTAGGCGCGATTAAAGTATAAAAAAATCCGTGCCTATTGGAGTGAGTAATCAATGTTAGCGAGACAGTAGCAGGGCAAGCACGGTTTGAGGTGCAAAGCACCGAGTTTGCTTGCCTAAAGTCGAGCCTTACAATTGATTAACGAACGGAAATCCAGCACGGAGAGTTTCTTTGCGCCGCGTTTCTTTGCGGTCAAAGAAATGCGGCTATTAACTAATCTAAAAATAAAATTTGCTATGAGAACAGTTATTCTAAATCAATTCAGAAATTCTGTGAATAAAAAAAGGTTTGCAGTTTCCTGCAAACCAATCTTTTCTTTATAATTTCCAGCTATTTAAATATTCTTCTTGTTCTGCCGTTAATGTATCTATTGAAATTCCCATTGATTCTAATTTTAATTTGGCAATATCTATATCAACACTTTCCGGTAATGTATATAATTTGTTTTCAAGTTTTCCTTTATTTTTAACAACAAACTCAATACCCAATGCTTGATTAGCAAAGCTCATGTCCATAACACTTGCCGGATGACCTTCTGCTGCTACAAGGTTAACCAAACGACCTTCTGCAAGAACATAAACAGACTTTCCGTTTGTTAATTTGTATTCATCCAAGAATGGTCTGATTCTCTTGATTTCTTTTGCTAACGGTTTTAAATCAGGAACATTAACTTCGTGATCAAAATGACCTGCATTACATAAGAATGCACCGTCTTTCATTGTCATAATGTGTTTAATATCAACAACGTGCTTATCGCCTGTTACTGTTAGGAAAATATCTCCTTCTTTTGCTGCTTCTGCAATTGGCATAACTCTGTAGCCTTCCATTGCTGCTTCAAGAGCTTTAAGAGGGTCAACTTCGCAAACAATTACGTTTCCGCCCAAAGCTTTAGCTCTCATTGCACAGCCTTTACCGCACCATCCGTATCCTGAGATTACAACGGTTTTGCCTGCAATAAGAATATTTGCTGCACGCATAATTCCGTCCATTGCACTTTGTCCTGTACCGTAGCGGTTATCATACAAGTGTTTTGTTAAGCTTGTATTAACTCCTAAAGCAGGGAATTTTAATTCACCTTGTGCTTCTAAGGCTTTAAGTCTTATAATACCAGTAGTTGTTTCTTCAGTTGAACCGATAACTTTAGCTGCCATTTCAGGTCTTTCAGCGTGTAATGTTGCAACCAGATCACAGCCGTCATCAATAATGATGTCGGGATTGTGTTCAAGCGCTAATCTTGCGTGTTCTTTATATGTTTCAACAGATTCCCCTGCGTAACCCAAAACAGGAATATCCCAATATTTAACAAGAGCTGCTGCGACGTCGTCTTGAGTTGATAAAGGATTTGATGCGATAAGAATAGCATCTGCTCCGCCGTCTTTCATAACTGTACAAAGAGCGGCAGTTTCCTTTGTTACGTGAACACAAGCAGAAAGTTTTAGTCCTTCAAAAGGTTTTTCTTTTAAGAATCTTTCTCTGATTTTTCTAAGAACCGGCATGTCTTTTAATGCCCATTCAATATTGTTTTTACCTTGTTCTGCAAGGTTAATATCTTTGATATCCGGTTTAATTCTTGTCATTTCCATGTCTTATTCCTTTAAATTTGCTACACTAACTTTATATATTTTATCATCAACATAAACAATAGCCCACCTCAAAGGACTAATGTTTTTTTCTTTTAATGCTGTTTCAAAATACTCCGTTGTCGGCGTTCCGTTATTTGGAATTTCAACAATAATTGATTCGATCTGCATATGTTTATTATATAATAAACATATGGCCGTAAGTTAAATAGGAATGATTCATGCAGATTAAATGTGATAATATGCATTCACCTTCAATGAATGGGAAATTTTATATGAAATCAGGGCTTTCTTTTTCAAATAAAGCTTTTATTGAAAGATTTCTTGATTATAAAGAAGGCGGAAAATGTGTAAGAGATATTATTAAAGCAAAACCTTATGACGTCTTTGCTTCTCAAAACAACAGAGAAAATATTTCAATAAGAAGCAATTATAAAAAATATTTATATGATGGTGAAAAACTTCAAACTGCAGATGTTAAGGTATGGCATACAATTCTTGATAAAGATGTCGATATGGAAACTAATTATAAACGCTTGTTAAGTGGATTTGAAAGTTTTAAATTTTGCAAGCATTTAAGTAATGGGTATAATACGAAATTAGGAAAAATAAAATCTGCAATTGTTACTTGGGTTGAAACAAAAATATTAAACAAGGTTGATGATTTTATTTAATTTTGTTTATTTGTTTTACTCGATATTTTTTTAATAAATCTTGAGTTGAAAGTGTTTTGCAGTCTTTTATTTTTACAATTATCGGTTGAATATCTTTAAAGTGTTCAAAATTATCTGAACTTTTCGAATCTTGTAATAATGATTTGAAAAAAGTTTCTTTGTCTTTTATATTTTGGAGTTTTTTATTTACATATAATTTGCTTACGCAGTCTATAAGTTGAATTTTAGTCATAAATAAATAGTTTTCTTCTTGTTAATACTTGAATCTTGTGCAAGTTTTTCGATTGCAAGATAGACCTTTCTCAAAAATGGAGTTTCACTTTCTTTGAGTATTGTAATCCATTGAAGTGCAGTTTTTTCTTCATTTAGTCCTTGAACAACTATTGCATCCGTCTCTAATGAATCAAAAAGTCGCACGGTAAAATGTTTATCTTTCAGATAATTATTCATAACCCCTTTAGCTTGTTCAAGCTCCTTGGCTTTAACAGCATCAGTCACATTTATAGTAACTTTATCAATAATTTTTGGTGCAAAGATTTTTAGCATTTTTAGTCTCTTTATTCTACCGTAACTGATTTTGCTAAGTTTCTCGGTTGGTCAACATCTTTACCTAAGAATTCAGCTATATAATAGGCAAGTAATTGTAACGGAACGATTGCCAGTGCCGGAGAAATCATTTCATCAATATCAGGGATTCTGATGATTGATTCAAATAAGTCGTCAAGTTTTGAATCTGTTGAGTTTGTAAGAGCAATCATTCTTGCATTACGAGCTTTTGCCTCTTCTGAGTTTGAAAGGATTTTTTCATAAACCTTTCCGTTCATTAAAATTGAAAGAACTGGCATTGATTCGTCTAACATCGCAATAGGTCCGTGTTTTAACTCACCCGCAGTATATCCGGTTGCGTTAATATAGCTTATTTCTTTCAGCTTTAAAGCCCCTTCAAGCGCAGTTGCAAAGTTTATTCCACGTGCAATAAAGATAAAATCTTTTGCGTTTGCGAATTTTTTTGCGCAAGCTTGAATACCTTCTTTGTGTGCCAAAATTTCTTCTATCTTTTGTGGTAATACAATAAGCTCATGTTTTAATTTGTTTAAATCGTTTGTTTCAACTCTTTTACTTGCTCTTTCTGCTAAATAAATAGCAAGAAGATAGAAGGAAATTACTTGAGCCATGTAAGATTTCGTTGCGGCAACAGAAACTTCAATTCCGGCATTAACAGGGACTAAACTGTCAGCTTCTCTTGCCATTGTTGAATCCGGTCTGTTTGTGACAATTAAAATATGAGAACCTAAAGCCTTTGCTTGTCTTACGGCAGTAATTGTATCTGCTGTTTCACCGGATTGTGAAACCCCGATGACAAGAGTATTTTTATCTGTTATTGTTCTTCTGTAAATAAATTCGCTTGCCGGTTCGACATCAACAGGAATTCCGCATAAATCTTCAATAATATATTTTCCAATCATTGCAGCATGTAAAGATGTACCACAAGCTACGATTTGGATTCTGTTTAAGACTTTTAGTTTATCTTGATTAAGAGTTACTTCGTCTAATCTTACATTTTCGTCTATGGCACGGAGTTTTCCTGATAAAACATTTCTTACAACATCAGGTTGTTCGTGAATTTCTTTGAGCATAAAATGTTTGTAACCCATTTTGCTTAAAGCCACAGGCTCCCAAGGCAGAATTTCAATTTTCGGAGTGAGCTTGTTGTTATCTGAATCAATATATAATAATGAATTTGGAGTTAGGGTTACTATTTCATTGTCATCTAAATACATAGCTTTTTTAGTGTGCTCAATTATTGCAGGAACATCAGAGGCTAAATAGAATTCATTATCACCAATTCCCACTAAAAGCGGAGCATTTCTTCTTGTTGCTACAATAGTATTTTTGACATCCTGATGTATTATACAAAGAGCATATGCACCTTCAATTTCTTTTGTTGCAAGGCGAACCGCTTCTGTTAAATCTTTTGTAACGGCATATTTTGATGCAACTAAATGTGCGACGGTTTCGGTATCTGTTTGTGAGCGGAAAGTGCAACCTTGTTTTTCAAGCTTTTCTCTTAATTCTTTATAGTTTTCAATAATACCATTATGAACAACCGCAACTTTACCGCAATTACAAGAATGAGGGTGTGCATTTGCAGTAGTCGGTGCGCCGTGTGTAGCCCAACGAATATGACCGATTCCGATTGAGGATTTTTCTATGTGAGTTTTTTGAGCTGATACAATGTCTTTTAGGTTTTGTAGTTTTCCTTCAGCTTTGTATAACTCAACTTGATTGTCAATGCAAACCGCAATTCCGGCTGAATCATATCCACGATACTCAAGACTTGTTAGTCCGTTTAATAAAATATCAACAGCTGATTTACTTCCAATATATCCAACGATTCCGCACATAGATACCTCTCTTAATTTTATGTTCTAATTCTAACACAAAATACGATTCTCTAATGTAAAGATTATTTAAAGATTAATTGGTTTGTTTAATCTTGCTAAAAAAATTTTTTTATTCCTATAAATGCCAATATTGCTAAAACAATTCCTCCAAACCATTTAATAAAAGTTTTAACATCTTTGTTTTTTTCTTTTTTTCTCTCTTCATAAATGTCTTGGTTTAAGATTTTTAGGCGTGCGTTAGCATCCCTGTCGTTGAACAAATGTCTGACAGGAATTGTTTCCGGAGGTTGTGCGATGATTTTTTGAGGCAATGATGTTTTGGGGTTAGTTGAATAGTGTGCCTCCAAATTTGTGGTATATGAATCTGTCATTTTAATAAACATCTCCATATCTTAGTAATTTATGTAAATTATTTTTAGGCAAGTACATCATTCCTTGCTGCGGCGGAGAATCAGGGATTTTTTGCCTGATGCATTCTGCGATATATTCATTTGCACCTTTTTCCATAAATCTAAACCCGAGTTTATAGAAAAATATAGCCGGTGAAGCCTCTTTCCATATAGGTGCACAATACGTGACTATCCTGCCTTCAGCTCGATTATCAAGCATGGCTTTTTCCGCCAATTCTTTAATGGCTTCAGTTCCCATTCCATGACACGGTTTGGGGGATTGAATATAATCGATAATATAACAATTTTTAAGGAATTTTGTTTTTTTTACCTCCGGATTGAGTTGGAAAAAGTTAAATGTCCCACCATGCAGATTCTTTAGAGAATTTGCTTGTGAGGTTTCAACTATATCGACGTAATCATCATCGATTTCGCCAACAATTATAATATTATCGGAGCGTTTGAATTTTTTAACCCTTATCGTAGCCTTTTCTTTTTTGCCAATGGACTTAAACCCTATTATGGGGGGAGCCGGAATGCTCATCAAAGAAGGATTTGCTTTGTTGATATTCCCCGCCTGACGCAGACGGGTATCAACATTTGTTATGTTGTTAATCATACGTAAACCTAGCCTAAATTACTAACCTATATATATAAAGCATTTTATTGTTAAAAAATTGCCTTTTTCCCCCTCTTGATGTTAATAAAAGTTTACAATATGATATTTGTATGATTATAAGA
This sequence comes from bacterium, assembly GCA_017395765.1. Lineage (GTDB taxonomy): Bacteria > Cyanobacteriota > Vampirovibrionia > Gastranaerophilales > Gastranaerophilaceae > CAG-196. Next base: position 2,996 of record JAFQNY010000227.1, on the reverse strand, counting down.
AGTTTTGTAGAACCACCTATAGATAATAATAATTACTTATTAATGGATGAAGCTTCAAAAGAAGCCGTATTAATAGATTGTAGCTGTTATGATGAAGAAATTGAGGTTGAGTTAAAAAAATACGACGCTCAATTAAAATATATTTTACTGACTCACGGACACTTTGATCATATTACGGGTTTGAATGATTTTGCAGGAAAAGCACCTGTTCTTATGCATGAAAATGATATGGAATGGATTCGTGAACTTAATACATATCTCCCAATGGTAGGTATGCCTCCTATGGAAACGCCTAAAATTGATAGGTTTATAAAAGATAATGAAATACTTAAATTAGGTAGTATAGAGATAAAAGTTATTCATACTCCCGGGCATACTCAAGGCGGGGTTTGTTTTTATGCGGACGGAAATTTGTTCTCCGGTGATACAATTTTCAGAGAAGCGGTCGGAAGATGTGATTTACCGGGGGGAGATTTTAATCAGATAGTAGAAAGTATTGAACAAAGAGTGTTTACTTTGCCTGATAATACAATAATTTATCCGGGACACGGTTCAAAAACTACCGTAGGTTGGGAAAAACAACATAATCAATTTTTATAAAAATCTTAATGGGAGCTTGGAATGTTTAGAGATTATAATGAAATCATTTGTCTTGGAATGGGCGGATCGTATTCTGAAATTGCAAAGGATAAATTGTTTAAAAAATATGATTTATACCTTTATCAACGTTCTCTAAATTCTATAAAAGAGTGTATTGATTATGTTGATGAAAACTGTAACGCAGTTGCGGTTTTACCGGTTGAAACTTCTTATAAAGGGATTATAAGAGAAACTATTGATAATCTAATCCAAACAAAGAACCAAAATATACAGATTTTGGCTGAAACCATTATTCCCGTTAATGACTGCATATTGTCTAAAACTACGGAGTTCTATAGTATTATGGGGTTGATTGCAAATCCGAATGCTTTATCAAAATGTAAAAAATTTGTAAGGGATGAAATGCCGAGGCAGTTAAATGTAGTTATGGCAGAAAGTATGGATGAATCAGCTCGATTATTAAATAATTATAATTTAACATATTCTATAATCGGGACAGAAAAAACAGCTCAGATTTATAATTTGAATATTTTGAAAGAGCATGTTGAAGATGATAAAAATAATAATCGCAGATTTATTGTAATTGGTGACGGTTCAACAGTTCCTACAGGGCATGATAAAACAAGTATAGTGCTTTTCCTTAAAGATAGGCCGGGCGTATTAATGGATATTGTACAGGTGTTTGTAAAATATCATATTAATATTACGCAGATTAATTCAAAAATGATGAATAATGCAGATGAGCAAGCCGTGTTTATTGATTTTGACGGGCATAAGGATGAAGAACGGATTCAAAATTTAATACAAGATTTGGAACCGCATTCAAATAATGTAAGAATTATAGGTTCTTATACTCAGTTCTAGTAAGCTTTTACAAATTCAACGGCTTCTTCTTTTGTATTAATATCACCGTTAATCTGCGCTTCTTTAAAAGCGTTTATAATTTCACCCAACATTGGGCTTTGTTTTAAGTTTTTTATTTCCATAATCTCATATCCGTCAAGGAGTTTTGGTAAAGGTTTTAGGGTTTCTTTTTTTTCAAGATAAAAATTTAAAAGTTTATCAAGCCCGTTGAGGTTTGCGTTAACAATTTCTTCAGTAATGGCTTCACCTCTGGCAGATAGCCTGTCAGCTTTGGCTAAAATTATATTATCTATAATATTATCTTCCATTTTTCGAATATAGCGCATCATGATTTTTTCGCTTAAATCCGGTGAAGCAACAACATTTGAAGGATAAATATGGTTTTTTATCATGCTACTTATATATTCAATCTGCTTTTTTGAAAACTTTAAATCTTTTAAAAGAGGCTGACACATTTTTGCGCCGACATCATCATGTTTAATGAACCTATGTCTTCCGGTTTCTTCAATTGTCCACGTTGAAAATTTTCCGATGTCGTGTAAAAAACCTGCTAATTTTATATGATTAAGCCTTGGAAAACCTCCAAAATCAATTGAATTTAGGTGTAATTTTTCTTTTTCTCCGGCATGGGAGTATAGTTCTTCAATATTTCTGACCGTTTCAACGACATGATGGAATAAATCCAAATGGTGATGAGTGTTTGGCGGGACTTTTTTCATTTCTTTTACACAACCAAAAAGTTCTTCAAGCAAACCAAAGTTATCCATCTCCAATAATGCTTTTGACGTATAATTTCCGCCAAAAAGTTTCATAATTTCGTAATTAATTCTTTCTTTTGCAGGGTTTAAGAATAAGTGTTTATATTTATTAAGAGCGGTTTTTGTATCTTCAGAAAGTTCAAACCCTGTTGTAGATAAGAATCTGAATGCTCTTAAAATCCTAAGTGGGTCGTCTGCAAAGTTAGAATCTTTTATGTGTTTGATTTTTTTGTTTTTTAAATCTTCAATCCCGTTAACGGTATCAATATATTTTTCATTTTTTAAATCATAAGCAATTGCGTTAATAGTGAAATCTCGCCTATTAAGGTCGTTTTCTATTGTTTCTCCTTGGATTTCTGAAATGTCCAGATAATTAATTTTGTCTTTCAAAACCAGTCGATATATTTTTTTTTCTGAATCAAGTTCAATAAATGTTGCATCTAAAATATTAGCCATTTTTTTTGCAAAAACTTCGGCATTTTTAATGGCAATATCTCTGTCTTCACTGTGTTTGCCCGTAATTAAAAAATCTCTTATTGAACCGCCGACAAGATATCCTTCATTTATTTGTGAGAGTATAAAATCATCCTTGATATTCATATACAATACTCCCTAATGTCATTATGACAGCCGTTTCGGCTTTAAGTATTAAGTCTCCTAAGCTGATTAATGGTAAAGACTTTGATTTGAAATAATCGAATTCTTTATGAGAAAATCCGCCTTCAGGACCTATAATTGTAAGTATTTTTTCACCTTTTTTTATAGGGTTTTTGT
>JAFQNY010000226.1 GCA_017395765.1 bacterium | reverse complement strand
TTAAAGATATTTCCTAATTCTTTTATCAGACTCAGATAAAACATACTCCCGCCAACACCCATTAAAGCTCTGGCAAAATACATCAAAAGAATATTATTTGTTATAGGAAAAATTATACATCCAAAGGCCAAAATAATAGCCCCTACAGCCATTACTCTATATCCGCCAAATCTATCAACCAAAACCCCATTTATAAGCTGAGTAAATGCATAGACATACATAAAAATAGCACCAAAAGCGGTTATATAAGGAGCAGTGACGTTTAATTCCTGTTCTAAAATATCAAAAATTGCACCCGGTATTGCAATTCTTTGAAAATTTGCTACAAAATAGAATAATGAGCCCAATAATACTAAACTTAAAAGTATAATATTTCGTTTATTTTTCATAAAATATGCTCCACCCTAATTGCTAATTTACAACTTTAAAAATAGCATGTCAATGTAAAAATTTTAGATAATAATGTGTTTGTATTAAAATAGTCTTACAAGTTTTTTAAGAGGAATGATATGAAAAAAGTTTATATAGAAACAATGGGTTGCCAAATGAACAAATCCGACGCAGAGCGTATGTTCGGGATGCTAGAGCATTTAGGATATTATGAAACAAGTAACCCAAAAGAAGCTGATATGCTTATAATAAACACTTGCTCAGTAAGACAGCTGTCAGAAGACAAAGCCTTTAGTGCTATTGGCGTTTGGGGAAAATGGAAAAAAGAAAAACCTGATTTGAAAATAATTTTTGCAGGTTGCGTTGCTCAACAAGGTGGTAAATACATTCAATCAAGAGCTCCATACGTTGATTTGGTGTTAGGTACACAAAGATTATATGAGCTTCCAAATCTTGTAAAAAGAATTGAAGCCGGTGAACGTATTGTATCAACTGCAGAAGAACAATTCGAAGAATCTGATATTAAAATTAATCGTGTAAAATCTGTTAATGCTTGGGTACCAATAATGGAAGGATGTAATAACTTCTGTTCTTATTGTATAGTTCCTTACACAAGAGGAAGAGAACGCTCAAGAAACCCTGAATTAATATTATCAGAAATTAAAAAAGCTTTGTCAGAAGGTTTTAAAGAAATAACTCTTCTGGGACAAAATGTTGACAGTTACGGCAAAGGTTTAGTTAAAACAGAAAACGGATATAAAACAACTATTGAAAATGTTTGGGCTCAAGATGACGAGGGTAAATGTATTAATTTATCTTGGTTACTACGAAAAATAAATGAAATTGAAGGTAAGTTTAGAATACGTTTTGTAACCTCATATCCGACTGATATTACGGATGAATTAATTGATACAGTGATTGAGTTAGATAAGGTATGTGAATATTTTCATATTCCTATGCAACATGGTGATGACTATACATTAAAGAAAATGAACCGAAAATATGATTACGCAACCTATAAAAGAATTGCAGATCACGTTCGTAGTAGAGTCAAAGATGTAACAATTACAAGCGATTTTATAGCAGGTTTCCCCGGTGAAACTGAAGAACAATTCCAAACAATGCTGGATAAAATGGAAGAGCTTGAACTGGATTATTCTAATACTGCGGCTTATTCACCACGAGAAAGAACCGTTGCCGCAAAATGGACTGATTTATACATAGATGAAGAGGTTAAAACAGAGCGTCTTGCAAGATTGAACGAAAAAAACAGAGAATGTTGCTTGAAATCTAATCAAAAATATCTTGGACGAGAACTTGAAGTTCTCATTGAAAACTTTGAGGACAGAGGCGAAAAAGGTAAAGTTATTACAGGAAGAACTCGTAATAATAAAATAGTGCACATTCCTCATGATAAAGACTTAACCGGAGAGTTTGTGATGGTTAAAATTACTCGGGCAAGAACTTGGTACTTAAATGGGGAATTGGTAACGTAAATTTAGTCCTCCCCTTGAGGGAGGACCGAAATCTATGATTTCGAGGTGGGGTAATTAAAAAAATAAAGAAAACCCCACCCCTAAATCCCCTCCCTCAAGGGGAGGGGAAGCAAATAAAGATTGAAAGGAGTTTGTAGGTTGGGTAAAGCGAAGCATACCCACCGCAGAATGAAACAAGAAAGTAAGTAGGGTGCGTTGTAACGCACCAAAAGAAGGAAATAATGAAAAACGTAAGGCAGTCAAACATAAATATACACAAAGATGCTTGGGTTGAGATTAATTTAGAATACTTAGCCCAAAACATTCAAGCTATAAAAAAAATAGTTCCTCAAGATAAAAAAATGATGGCAATAGTTAAAGCTGATGCTTATGGACATGGTGCCCAAATGTTAGCTCAAACAATGTTAGCATCCGGTGTTGATTACTTTGGAGTTTCTTCCATTGATGAAGGGTTAGATTTAAGACAAATAAAAATAAAAGCTCCTATCCTCGTTGTGGGAGCAGTTCCTGTTTGGGCAGTTGAAACTGCAACTCAAAACGATATAAGTATCTCAATATTTAATGAAACACATTTAAAAGCTTGTAGAGAAACTTTTAACCGAACCGGAATAAAACCAAAAGTTCATGTAAAAATTGATACCGGTATGAATCGTATAGGAGTTCGAACCGAGAATGCCGTTGAATTCATAAAGAAAGTTCAAAATGCAGATTATTTAATCCTTGAAGGAATCTTTACACACTTAGCTTCAGCAGAAGAACTTGAACCGACAAGAGAGCAGGTAAACGCTTGGAATGAAATTATAAATCAAATAAATACTTCAGGATTATTGCTTCATATCCAAAACACTGCCGGGACATTTGCTTATGATATAAAATCAAATATGGTAAGAGTCGGAATCTCACTTTATGGACTTTATCCCGATTTACCTAACAATAGCAAAAAGCCAATAATTAAACAAATAATGAGTTTAAAAGGTCGTATTACAAATATACATGAACTTCGTGCAGGCGAAAGCATAAGTTATGGGCATACATTTACAGCTTATGAATCCACAAAAGTCGCAACAATCCCAATAGGTTATGCTGACGGCATTTCAAGACTCCTTTCTAATAAGATTGAAGCGGAGGTTAACGGAGAAAAAATCAGACAAATCGGAAACATAACAATGGACCAAATGATGTTTGATCTGGGCGAGACAGACGCTCAAATAGGAGATGTTGTTACATTATTGAATGGGGAAGGTTTATCCCTTGATACTTGGGCTAAACTACTAGGAACAATAAATTATGAACTGACTTGCAGACTCAAAGTCCGCTTGCCAAGAATTTATACAAGATAAAACGCTATAGTTAAAAGCTATAGCGTTTTATTTTTATAAAGTAGATTTTTTAAGATAATGATTCAAGAAATTCTTTGATGCCGGATTCATTAAAAGCTTTTAAATAATTATCTTTAATTGAGGCAGGATCGACTTCTTTACCTGCAAATAAATCTTTGAATGGTTTATGGATTTTTTCAATTAGTTGGTTAACTTTTTTTAATAGTAACGAACCC
>JAFQNY010000225.1 GCA_017395765.1 bacterium | reverse complement strand
GATGTAAATGAAAAAGAAATTTATCAAATTTTAAATTTCTTAGAAAAAGAACTTCTTATAAAAAAATTATCAGAAACAGAATATCTGTATGTTAAATTTAAAAACATATCTCCAGAAATAGCTGATAATATTTTAGAAGAAAAAACTTCCGAATGGCTTACTATTGATGAAGTTTGTAAAATGACCGGACAGAAAAAAGAAACTGTTCGTATAAAATGTAAAAACAAGATTTATGAATCAAAATTTATCAAAAATGGTAAGAATAAAGAGTATTTTGTTCTCAAAAGCTGTATTTCTAAAAATAAACAAAGAAGTCCTGTAGTAGAAAGATTTTTACAAACATTAGGAGAACCACAGAAATATACAAAAGTATCTCTTGAAAAGTTTAATAGATTTAAGGATATGGAAGAAAAGAGATTTTTTGAATCACTCCCTCCTTATGCACAAAGATTTATATATAAATATTTAACAGTATTACGATTGGCAGGAAATTTAAGAGGCAAAGAATTAAGAGAATATTTAAAGAAATTAGGGAAAAACTATCCTAAATATAAAATGGCATTTTCTAGTTATATGAGATATTTTAGACGATATGCAATATATGGAATAAAAGGTTTAGAACCAAGAGCACAGAAATTTGAACATAAATCTTGCATTCCTGAAGATATGTATGAAGAATTTAAAAAAATATATTTAGCGCCAAATAAGTATAGTGTCGAAAAAACAATTAGAATCTTGGAACAAATGGGCTATGATAAAATGTCAATGCCGTGTTCAAAAACATTTAAAAGACAATTATACAAAGAATATTCTAGAGAAGAAATCGAGTCAATTAAAAAAGCGCCGATAATTTTATTAGAAGACAACGAAAATGATTATTCAAAAGCAGAAGGGACAAGAATCAATGAGCCTATTTATGAAAAATATATAGATGCAGCACAAGCCTATTTTGAAAAACTTGAAAATGATTACTCAAATACCGCAAAATGTCGAAAAGGTATTATATTAAATCATTTGAACCCATATTTTAAAAACCTGAATATAAATCAAATCACGCAAGGACATATACAAGAATTTGAAAATGCGAAATTAGCAGAAGGATACACTCCAAGTAGTGTAAAGCGTATTACAACTACATTAACTGCTATTATGAGAATGAACAATACTGATTACGGGCATTTAATGTTTACTTATAAAGATCTCATATTGCCACCGACAGAACAAAACTGTTTATCAGAAGAAGAAATTGAAAAATTGAAAGCTAATCCTACTGCAGAGCTTTGGATATTGGCTCTTGGGGTAAAAGTAGCAGAATTACTAGCTTTAGATTATAAGGATATAGATTATGAAAATATGTCGATTAACATTAACAAAGCTTATATGAATGGCACAATTCAAAAATATAGAAAATTTTATAAAAAAAGACAACTTAAAATGCCGGATATATTATTTAAGACTCTATTACCAAATGGTCGTGGTTTGATTTTTAAAGATGTTGAGATTAAAAACCCTAGTGTACTTTTGAATACCCACGTTAAACTTATGCTAGATAAAAAAGTTCCGTTGAATATTATAAGCAAATTGTTAGGTTTTCAAAATCTTAATGAATTTGATGCTGTTTTTGGCTTTTTACTACCACAGAAATTAGAAGATGGGTTTGAGATTTTAAAATAATAGCAACAACGAATAAAACTATTGTTTTAACACAATTGTTTTATTGGTGTTTTCCTCATATAAAAATATTTGTTCAAATTTTGAATTGAATTTGTAATTAAAAAACTCATCATCAAAGTAGTAATAATTAGCATATCCTGTGCCTGGCATATAAATTAGTAGATAACATTTATCAGCCTTTGTTTTATAGGTTTCAATTTTCTTGTTTTTATTATCTATACATTTTTGTAATTCATCTATTGGATTTTCTTCTGCTTTTCCTGCATTATTTACGCTACATTCATACTTTTTAGTCCAAGGATTAATATAAGCCTCTATTGATATTTTAAAATATTCTTTATCTACTTCAATCCATTCTTGAACAAGAAAACCTTTTCTTAACTTCTCAAGATTGTTTTTCAAAACTTTTTGAATTTCTTCTTTTAAGAGATTTTTAGACGGTACTTCAGAAAAGCCTGGGTTATATGCGTAATCAAGATGCTCACTCCACTTGGGACTAAACATTCGTGGGTCGTATTTATCGACTAATATTGATATTTTCAAATTGCAATCTTTTTCAGCTTCTTTGCATACTTGATTTCCAATTCTTCTCACAACTTGTGAAAACTTTAAATTTTTATTATCAACAATAAATTCCGTCAGTTCTAATGCTATTTTATTACTATCATTTTTAATTAAAATAAAATCTGGAGCCTCAGTTTTTTGAATATCGACAATACCATTCTCAAACTTCCATTTTTTACCAATTTCTGTATTAAAAAATTTTTCTAACTGTTCTTTTTCTTCGAGTTCTTTTGTTTTAATTTTGCTCATGAGATTAATGGTAACATAAAGCTACTAAGATTAGTCTTATCATCTTAAATCTCAGATAGCAAAATATAGCTAAATAGTTAATATAAATTAACAAAATAATTAAAATTTTCTTAATTTTTTAAAAATATTTATTAATTCTATTACAATGATAATATCAGTTATAATAATTTTATTGATAACTGAGTGCACATTGTCAAGATACATATCTGACCGACATATGTTTCTACACTCTGTTTGTTCAACCGCAGCGGTTTCGCAAACATTCGTTCCGAAACATAGGTCGCCAATATTGTTAGCAATAGCACCAATATTGTGATTGTGAGTAATAGAGTTGTATTATAATCTAACATTATTGTACTCCTTATTATTACATTTGTAAGTAGCAGAAATAAAGGCAACCACTTCGGTGGGTGATATACCTGAGGGGAGTTAGGATGTTCTGCGGTCCAAAATGAGTTAACTCACCCTCTCAGGAGGACAAGTGGAAAAGATAACAAAAACTTGGTATTCGAAAGTTAAAAATAGACTTCATTT
>JAFQNY010000224.1 GCA_017395765.1 bacterium | reverse complement strand
TATAATTTGGCAAAAGATATTGTTGCGATTGATTCTTCTGTAGAATTTTTTATTCCGCCGAGAGAGTATTTGGGGGATTTAAAAAAGATTGCGGATATTGAAAATATTTTTAAGTGGTTAGAAAGTCTTCCCGAGTGTGATTCAATAATTTTGTCACTGGATACTATAGCTTATGGCGGGCTCATCCCATCAAGACGCTCGGAAGAAACTTTTGAAGAAATAAAATCTCGTATTGAAAAATTAAAAGAGATTTTAAAACGTAAAAAAGCTAAAATATACGCGTTTTCCAGTATAATGCGTATTTCAAATAATAATTATAATGAAGAGGAAAAGACATATTGGGATAAATTTGGGAAAAAGATTTTTGACTATTCTTATTATACTCATAAGAATGGGGGTAAATTCGGGGTTGAATCTTGTGTTGCAAACCTGATTCCAAATGATATTTTAAATGACTATTTAAATACAAGAAAAAGGAATTTTGAAATAAATAAATTGTATCTTGAATGGCAAAAAGAGGGTTTTTTTGACACGTTGATTTTTTCCAAAGATGATTGTGCGGAATATGGTTTTAATGTTATGGAAGCGCAAGAGTTGGAGAGCTTGGGAGGCTTTACAAAAACCGGTGCCGATGAAATTCCGCTTTCGCTTTTAGCTCGTTCAACAGAAAAAAAGATTAAAATTGCTGTTGAATATACTGAACCCGATTGTGTGTCGGCTATTTCAAATTATGAAGATGTTTCAATTGAAAAATCCGTGTTGGGGCAGCTTGAGCTTGCCGGATTTGAGCTTTCAGGCAAAGAAGATGCAGATGTTATATTAATTATAAACAATTTTGTTCAAAAACAAGGCGAACATGTTATGGGTTGGGACACTGTTCCATATTTAAAAAATCTTGTTTTGCCGGATAAATATTATGCGATTGCGGATGTGCGTTTTGCAAACGGTGCTGATAATAATTTTGTGGAACAGTTATTGAATAAAATTGATTTAAAAATTTTTATGGGATATGCAGCTTGGAACACTTCCGCAAATACTTTAGGAAGCTTGCTTGCAGGTGTAAAGTTGAGTTTTGGTGCAAAGAATTTTAATGAAAAAGCGTTTAAAAAATTGCAAATGATAAGATTTCTGGATGATTGGGCATATCAAGCTAATGTTCGTGCTCAGATTGATTCTCCTCAAGAAATTTCAGGTTTAATGAAACCTTTTGAGGATAGACTAAACCGAATTTTTGAATATTCAAAAATTCTTTCCCCAAAATATACTTATCCTTGGAATCGAAAGTTTGAGGTTGAGGTGGAGTTGGATTAAACGGTAACATTATTTGTTTCAAAAATATCCGTAAAATCAAATTTGTTTGTATCAAAAATTCCTTTATCGGTAATTTTTAATTCCGGAATTACAGGTAACGACATAAATGCCATTGTCATAAACGGGTCGTCTAAAGTGCATCCGATTGAATGTGCTGCTTTATTAAGTTCTTCACATTTTTCAAGTACATAACTAAAGTCTTTGTCTGACATTAAACCTGCAATTGGTAACGGAAGTTTTGAAAGAATTTCGCCATTATTGACAACAACCTTTCCGCCTTGAGATTTGACAAGCTCGACGGCTGCTATATACATATCATAGTCGTTTGTGCCGACTACAATCATATTGTGAGAATCATGGGCAACAGTAGATGCAATTGCGCCGGATTTTAGATTGAACCCTTTTACAAAACCTTTGCCAATATTGCCTGTAGCTCTGTGTCTTTCAATAACACAAATTTTTAATGTGTCATTTTCGGTGTTGCTTACGGCATTTCCGTCTTGGATTTTGATTTCTGAAAGGGTTGATTTTGTGACTAATTGATGCGGAATGACTTCTATGGTTTTAACGATGTTGGATTGTGCTTTGATTGTAAAGTCTTCTTCTTCAATCCATTTTACGTTAACAGAACCACGCATGGAAGGTGTTTCATTTTGCTCCAGTTTAGAAGTTAAAACACCGTTTTCAACGATAATTTCTCCGTTTTTCAATACAAAATCCGGTTTGAAAGATTCTAAATCCGGTAGGATTAACAAGTCTGCTTTATAACCCGGAGCAACTGCACCAAGGTTTTTAAGCCCAAAATATTCTGCAGTGTTCAAGCTTGCACACTGTATTGCTTTAATTGGGTTTACTCCGGCTTCAACTGCACGACGAACCATTCCGTTGATGTGCTCTTTTAAGTCGGAAGGATGTCTGTCGTCTGTTACGAAAATACATTTACGGGTGTTACAATCTTTTAACACAGGAATAAGTGCGTTTAAATCTTTTGCTGCCGTGCCTTCCCGAATCATGATATACATACCGAGCCTAAGTTTTTCAATTGCTTCTTGAGGGTTTGTGCATTCGTGGTCAGACTTTACACCCGATGCGATATAAGCGCATAAATCTTTGTTTGATAAGTAAGGTGCGTGTCCGTCGATACGCTTGTCTCGTTGTTTTGCTAACTCAAGTTTTGCCATTACATTTTTATCAAGATTTAAAACCCCAGGAAAATTCATCATTTCTGCAATTCCCAAAACCCAAGGTTTGTCAATAAGTAATGATAAATCATAACTGTTCAAGTCGAATCCGGATGTTTCAAACGGCGTTGCCGGAACACAAGACGGTAACATTGTATAAACATCTAACGGAAGATTTTTTATTGCTTCGTGCATAAAGCTGATTCCGTGCAATCCAAAGACGTTTGAAATTTCGTGCGGATCTATAATCGCAGTGGTCGTTCCTGCCGGAAGAACCGTTTTTGCGAATTCTTTCGGTAAAACCATTGAGCTTTCAAGGTGAACGTGCCCGTCAATAAAAGACGGAGTTACATAAGCTCCGTTAATATCAATTTCTATTTTGCCTGAATAATTTTCACCTATACCAACTATAAAACCTTCAGCAATCGCAATATCGGCTTTATGGATTTCTTCTGATAAAACATTAACAATATTTGCATTTTTTATGACTAAATCGGCTTTCTCCAAGCCTCTGGCTATTTTTATAATTCTTTGTTGAGTCATTTTTACCTCTATAAAATTGTTGGCAGTTCTTTTAGTAACAAGCTTAAATCTTCGGTTTTTAAAATGTTTTCAATTATTGTTTTGTATTCAATAGCATTCTCTGTTTTGACAGAGGTTGGTAATACTAAATCTGAGTTTGTTTTTGTATTGACAAAACCTTTGTTTAAAGCAAGAAACTCTTCGTATGTTTCTAAAAGTTTTATGATATTGCTTTCAAACTCATAATTTTTGCCAAGATAATACTTCATATCTTTTGGGAAAAGTTTTGTGAATTCAAGCATAAACTGTGTATCAGCTTTGTTTTCTTCTTCATTATATTCTTTTCCGAAACAATGGTTTGAAAGAATTTCTTGCTCCGGTTGTGTTTTTAAATATGCTGCCCACATTAGACATCCGACATAAAACCCTAAGTTGTTATTGAATAATTCAAGGATTTTTTTATGATATTGCATAAATTTCATCTTTTTTTGTGAAAGATTTTTAAATTTGTTGATATCTAAGTAAATATATTCTACAGATCCTGTGAAGGCTAAAATATACGGTGCGAAGCCCGGATCAAATTCTAAACCTTTTAATTCTGTTTTAGGCATAATAATCTCCTTGAATCTTTTATAACATTTTATGAAAATACTTGATTTAAGTCAATATAAACATTGTAAACAGTTTGACATGACGGGTCTTTTATTGTCTAATAGAATAGTAAATATATTTATATGGCTTTATACTAGCCAATTTGGGGAAGGGATTAATGTACATAAAGCAACTGGAAGTTGACAACTTTAAGTCGTTCGCTAACAAGGTTGAAATACCTATGTTAAAAGGGTTTACTACTATATCAGGGCCAAACGGTTCAGGTAAAAGTAATATTATTGACAGTATTCTTTTTGCGCTCGGGCTTTCTACCTCCAGAACTTTGCGTGCCGAAAAACTTTTTCATTTGATATCAACCTATAACAAAAGAAATGAGGCTTTTGTAAAAGTAACTTTTGCAGAAGCTGGTGAGGAAGGCTCTCCGGAAGAGTTTTCAGTTGCAAGAAGAATCAGAAAATCCTCTCAAGGGTTTAATAGTATTTATTACTTGGACGATAAAATTGCAACTTTATCCGATATTCATGCAAAACTCGAAAAATATAATATTACTCCGAATAGTTATAACGTCATGATGCAAGGTGATGTTATGAGTATTACAAATTGTACTCCGAACGAACGTCGTAAAATTATTGATGAAATTGCAGGGGTTGCGGATTTTGATCGCCGTATAGAGCAGGCGACGAGTGAGTTGGAAACGGTTGAAAAACGTGTAATAAATTCGACTTTGATTTTGAACGAAGTTAATACACGTTTGGAACAATTGAACGAAGAAAGAGAAGTTGCTTTAAAATATCAAAAATTAAGAGAAGAAAAAACAGGGCTTGAGAGTCAAATTAATACGGTTAAGTTTTTTGATTTAAG
>JAFQNY010000223.1 GCA_017395765.1 bacterium | reverse complement strand
ATTAAAGTTTTAGAAAAAAATGCCGTAAACCATAGTAAAGGGACAAACTTAAGGAACGACGAATATGGGAATGGCGGCATCACAAGCACGCTTGCTTTGTATCACAGCACGAATACATGATTTAGAGTATCAAGCACAAGCAATTCAGACAGCGAAATTGCAGTTGGCAACACAATCAGATCGTGCATATAATGATTATTTGGAAGCATTGGATGCAACAACCTTAACAATATCAACAATAGATCCGAAATCAGGCAGTCGTTCAGTAATATCAGCAACATTTAATAATTTATTTTCACGAACAAAATTGGTATCATCAGACGGATCAAATTATGCATTGAGAACAAATAACGGTCAATTAGTCGTAGAAGAAGAAATCTACGAAGGTTATATGAACTTTACAAAAAAAGGTTTAGACGATGCATATCAATTTGCGTTGTACATGATGAACGGCGGAAATGAACAAGGAATCGGGGAATTAGTACCCGGTGATTTTGATATGGAAACATTCCGAGGAGAAGAAGCTGTATATAGTTCATTGGATGAAAGTGTAAAAAGTGAAAAATTAACAAGATTACACAAAGATTTAGAAGATTTAACCGGTGGAAATGATATCTATAATTCAACCTATGTTGAAGATGAAGAAAAATATAATAAAACAATGAAAGCATACCGTAATGAGTTATACAAAACTCAAGGAGAAAAAGTCTATGGATGCTTTGATGATGTTCAAGAATTCGATGAAGCAGAATTCAATTACTTTATAAACATCTACAACCAAATTAAACACTGTGGCGGATGTATATCAATAAAAGAATTTGACGGAAATGACGGTGATGCAGCAAATGATACAGAATGGTTGCAATCAATGGTACAATGCGGTCAATTGAGATTGTCAGTAGTAGAAACCGATTCATCAAACGGTGAAGTAGATATGGACGGAACATCTCCAAGCTCAGATACTTGTTTGGCATACACAGAAACAACATCAATTGATAAAACAGCATTAGCAAAAGCAGAAGCAAAATATAATCATAGCTTGCGAGAAATAGATAAAAAAGATAAACAATACGACTTATCATTATCAAAATTAGAAACAGAAAGAAGCGCATTAACAAAAGAATACGATTCAGTAACAAAAGTAATAGAAGAAAACATTGAAAGAACATTCGGAATCTTCTCATAATTGGAGGTAAAAAAATGAAGCGTGAGCAATTAGCTCATGAAATTCGAATGTTGAAAAAAGTATATAAAAGATTCCTTAAATTAAAATTAATCCCTTTTCCCTTTTTCCGCTTGAGTAAGACTCAAGCTTTTTTTTATTTTTAAACTTAATACTTACTGATAATTTCATTAATACCTTGCTTTGCGCAATTAAAAAGTTCTAACATTTGGTTGTATTCATAAGGTGCACCTTCTGCGGTTGTTTGGAAATCTATTATTTTACCGCTTTGGGTTAAAATTACATTTGAATCAACTTGGGCATTTGAATCTTCCTCGTAGTTCAAGTCAAGCTTGATTTCCCCTTCAACGATACCGATTGAGATTGCAGCTATTGGTTCTATGATAGGATTTTTTTCTAAATCTCCGTTGTTAATAAGTTTTTCTATGGCATCTCTAAGAGCCAAATATCCTCCGCAAATACTTGCTGTTCGTGTTCCCCCGTCAGCTTGGATAACATCGGCATCAATCGTAATTGTCATTTTAGGCATTTTTTCTAAGTCAACACAAGCACGCAAACTTCTACCGATTAATCTTTGGATTTCATGAGTTCTCCCGGAGACTTTGTCTCGTTCTCTTTTGCATCTGGTATTTGTTGCTGACGGAAGTAATGAATATTCTGCGGTAACCCAGCCTCTGTTATCGTCGTCAGCCATCCATTTTGGCTTTTTTAAGTCTGCTGATGCGGTAACGATAACTTTAGTATCTCCAAATTCAACTAAAACAGAGCCTAATGCGTGTTTAGTAAAATTGTGTGTAAATTTAATTGGTCTCAATTCATTGTTTTTTCTGCCGTCTATTCTCATAATATCCCCCTAATACATTCATTCTATCATAAAATATACTTGATTCAAAAATTTGTTTGAATTAACATTAAAATGTTAAGAGAATATTTTACTAATAAGAAGGAGTAAAAATTTATGGTAAAAGTAGCAATTAACGGATTCGGAAGAATCGGTCGTAACACTCTAAGAGCAGCTATCAGAGAAGGTATCTACAACGAAATCGATTATGTAGCTATCAATGACCCTGGTTTAACTCCAGCTAACGCTGCACACGTTTTTAAATATGACTCAGTTATGGGTAAATTCGACGGTACTGTTGAAGTTGCTGAAGACGGTCTTGTAATCAACGGCAAGAAAATTTTATTCTTCGCTGAAAAAGATCCAGCAAACTTACCTTGGGCTAAATTAGGTGTTGAAGTTGTTGTTGAATCAACAGGTTTCTACACAGATGCTGAAAAAGCTAAAGCTCACATCGCAGCTGGTGCTAAAAAAGTTATCATTTCTGCTCCTGCTAAAAACGAAGACAAAACTATCGTTCTTGGCGTTAACGAAGCTGAATACGATCCAGCTAACCACAACGTAATTTCAATGGCTTCTTGTACAACTAACTGTTTAGCTCCAGTAGCTAAAGTTGTTTCAGAACAATTTGGTATCGTTAAAGGTTTAATGACAACAGTTCACTCATACACAGGTGACCAAAGAATCTT
>JAFQNY010000222.1 GCA_017395765.1 bacterium | reverse complement strand
GTAAATGTGTATTTTCCTTGTTTTATTTTTTCTCGATACCAACTGATTTTCTGCCTTAAATATTTGCCGATGCTATTTGTTGACAGATGTGGCAAACTATGAATGTATGTAATATCGATTTTGCCTTCAGGTTGTTTCTTTTTCCTGTCGAATTCATAGTGAGTAAACACAGTTTTTTCTGTAATTAAAATTCCGTACTTAACGGATAAATAAGCAGTTAAGCAGCACAATGATTCAATCTGTTTTTGCGTTAATGGATACTTTGTTTGTTTTTTAGTTAAGTCAAAGCCTGCCATTCCACAAACAGACAAACCGATGCAACCTGTATTTCCGCCACCACAATGCTTGGCATATTTTCCGTCATAACAGTTAATGTTATCTTTTGGCTCATAAACCCCTGCAAATATCCTGCCAAACTTATCAATGCAATAGTGATATGCTTGTAAATCTGTTTCGCAATGTTTGTTTGAACCTGCTGTCCAATGTAGACAAAATTTAGTTAATGAAGTCATATATTCTCCTTATTTATATCTGATACAGATGTGAACCAATTGCGATGGTGGTTGTACTGTTGTTGAATTTCCATAAATAGAATTATTTGCAGAGGCTTTACTTGTTGTTAGTGTTTTTTGATGACCATAATCAGGATTCCCTCGACCTTCTTCGATAATCCCTGAAGAATCCCAATAAAGAGCAACAACTGTGTGAGTATGGTCAGGAAGTCCTGCGGCTATTTTTGTTCCGGCACTACTACCCGGCTGAAGAAAACGTTTTGAAATATTGTAATCAGGTATTCTGAATTCATCTTCTGCCTCTGTGCCATCATTAAATTGAGTGCCAATAACAGAATAAAGGGGTTCATAATCTGCAATTTTTAAAACATAACCATCACAAGGTAGACACTTCGGATGAGTATAGTTTATCGGATATGTAATTAATGAACCGATAAAATCCGGTGTTAATTGATTGTTTGTATAATCGTTTTGGTTTAATAAATTTGTTTTTAATCCTAATATTTCCATTTTTTACCTATTTATATTTGATGCAAATATGAACACCTTGGGCCGGAGGTTGAACTGTTGTCGAATTTCCATAAATTGAAGAACAGAGTGCCGCATTAAACCCTGCATTATAGTCAGCTTCGCCACTATTTGATAACGCACCACCACGAGCAAGATAATAAAAAGCTCCTGTATAATTTGCTCCACTTAACCCTAAAGCACCAACTGTTCCTGTGATATTTGGAAGTCCTGCCTCGATTAAATTTCCTGCACCTTGTGTTGGCTGAAGGAATCGTTTTGAAACATTGTAGTCAGGCACTCTAAAAGTCCCTGCAAGGTCGCCAGATTTGTTAAATCGTTCGCCTATGACTTTGTATAATTCTTTAAAATCAATTATTTCTAACGAATAACCATCGCACGCCAAACAATCTTCAGGAGTAAAATCGATAGGGAAAGTGAACAACGCACCGATTTTTTCTCTCGTTAGTGTTGTTTTATGATAACCATTTTGATTTAGTTGATTTGTTGTTAAATTTAGTATTTCCATAATTTTTACTTGTATTTGATGCAAACGTGTACGATTTGTGATGGTGGTTGAACTGTTGTGGACTTGCCGTAAATATTAGTGTCCATAATTAAATCGCCGGCTCGATAAGTTATGTTTGTTGCATCACTCATCAACCTCATAGGTTCATCATTTCCATCCGTTAAAGCAGTCATAGTTCCACCATAATCGGCTGTGCCATATGCACTTAAACTTTTGTTGCCGTAATAAGAATTAACTTTGCCACTTGCATCAACTCTTAATGCAAGATTTATTTTAGGTAGTCCTGCTGCCTTTTTTGTTCCGAAGTTTTTTGATCCCGGTTGCAAGAAAAGTCCTGTTAAATTGTAGTCTGGAATTCTAAACTCATCTTCTAATTCCGAGCCATTATTGTAATCTTTGCCAATTATTGCGTAGAGTTTTTGGTAATCTTCTATTTTTAATGCATAGCCATCACAAGCAAGACAATCTTCAGGAACGTGTCCATTTGGGAATATAAACAATGCTCCGATTTTATCTCGTGTAAGAATTGTTTTATGATAACCATTTTGGTTTATTTCTTTTGTTGTTAAATTTAAAATTTCCATAATTTTTTATTTGTATTTAATACATAAGTGAACTGTATGTGCTGGCGGTTGAACAGTTGTTGAATTTCCATAAATAGAACTTGAACGAGAGGCATTAAAATTAATCCCCCAAGGATTACCTCCACCACCTCCGGAACCTGATGCTCGATTAATATTAATTGCAGTAATCGCACCTGTACAACTTACGCCATCAATCCACCCCCATTTTGGAGTCCAAGTAGCCGTTATATTTGGTAAACCTGCACTTATTATTTGAGCAGCATTGTTTGATGGTTGAAGAAATCTTTTAGTTACGTTGTAATCAGGTATTCTGAATTCATCTTCAGCTTCTGTGCCTGTATTAAATGTTTTGCCAATTACCGAATAAAGTTTTCTATAATCTGCAATTTTTAAAACATATCCATCACAAGCCAAACAATCATCAGGAACTATTTTTATTGGAGCAGTATAAATAAAGCCGATTTTATTTCTTGTCAGCTTGTTTAAATGGTATCCGTTTTGGTTTATTTCATTAGTGCTTAAAGTTATAAGTTCCATAATTTATTTGTATTTAATGCAAAGATGTACAATTTGAGACGGAGGCTGAACTGTTGCAGAACCACCATAAGTTGTGTTTGAGGCATTTCCTGTTGTCATAGTGTGAGTATGAGCACCATTTGAAGTTGTTGTATGTGTATGAGCACCTGCTGAACCAGTCGCAAGAGTTTTCCATACTGTATTTGTATAATCATCCCCTGATGCATAATTACCTGTTGCTGAAAGTCCTTCGGATTTATTTCCTTGATTATATGTATGCGTATGAGCACCTGCGGATTGAGCTGTATGCGTATGAGCACCATTACTTGAAGTCGTTCCGCTATGGGTGTGTTGAGGTAAACCTGCTGCGATTTGTGTTCCAATTTTCGTCCCCGGTTGTAGAAATCGACCTGTGATGTTGTAATCAGGGATTCTGAATTCGTCATCATTTTCTACACCTGTGTTGTAAGTTTTTCCAATAGCTGAATAAAGTTTTTTGTAATCAGAAATTTTTAAGACATAACCATCACAAGCCAAGCAATCATCAGGGATTATATTTGCAGGGGCAATATAAATAAATCCGATTTTATTGCGTGTCAGTTTGTTTATGTGATATCCGTTTTGATTAATTTCGTTTGAATTTAATGTTAAAATTTCCATATTATTTGTACTTTATGCAGATGTGAACTAATTGTGATGGTGGCTGAACTGTTGTTGAATTGCCATAAAGAGAACTGTTTTTTGAAGCATCTATATACTTGCGATAATAAGCATCGTTATTTACGTTACCCCAATAGGCTTGACCTGCATCAAAATAATCAGATTTATAAACACAACCTGAAAAAGTATTCCCTCTTGTTACAAATGTACCTGTTATATTTGGTAAACCTGCGGCAATTTGAGTACCTGCTCCACTACCCGGTTGCAAGAATCTTTTTGTGACATTATAGTCAGGCACTCTAAAAGTACCTGATGCATCGCCACTTTGATTAAACTTCGTGCCTATAACTTTGTATAAATCCTCATAGTCTGTTATTTGCAGGGAATAACCATCACAAGATAAACAATCATCAGGAGTATAATCTATCGGATAAATAAAAAGTGTTCCGATACGTTCCTTTGTGAGTGAGTTTTTGTGATAACCATTCTGATTAACTGGTGGACTTTTAAGTGTGTTTACTTTCATAGATTTGCCAATTCTTCTCTTAATGTCATTACTTGTGAGTTGTAATAATCAAGCCAAGTTTCGCCTGTTGTTTCATCTTTTACAGATGGCTCGCATATTGCTCGGATTCTTTTAGAATCAAGTTCTAAAAGTTGTCGTTCAATTTCAGATTTTCTGATGGCAACCTCCTTTTCTTGAAGATATTTTTTGTATTCTTCAGTATCTGAAATATCCACTAATGAAACTTCAATTCTTTTGTATTTTTCAGGATTTGTTTGAATATCGTTCGCAGTTTCTTGATTAACTTTTTGAAACCCTGTCTTTATTGAACCGAAGTATTCAATTGTAGAGATTTCTTTTGTTTCAATATCGACTTGAAGTTCGCCTCTATAATCAGGTTCAATCGTCCAATCTGAACCTGTCCAAATAGCAACTTCATTCTCTTTTGTTTCAGGAGGTTCTTTAAAAGTTGCCATTGCCGGTAGCAAATATTCAGACTGCCTCCTTGGGTTTTTTATTGCAGGGAATTTACCTGTGAAAGCATTCCCTTCTGTGTTGTAACTGTAATAAAATTTTGTTGTCATTTTTCCTCCTTCTTATTTCTCGCCACCTTCAAGAGTGAATACTCCGACTGGTACGAGATTTGTTTCCTGCCAAATATTTAATAGATAAATGTAGCTTGCCAAAGGCTCAATTATCTTGAACCAAATGTCATTCGCCTTATAATCAGTAGGTTCTAACATTTGAGTAAAAATTGTGTTTGATAAAGCAATTAAAGAATATCCGTCAGATTCACAATCCACGAATAAATTAAAGTTCTTTGTTGTTGCATCGGTTGGGCATAAATCAATCACATCAAGAACTAAATTTTCTTCAACGTGATGGGTTTTACTTGATGCCGTTGTATATGTAAAAGGTGCGTTCGCAGTTATATAAATATGGGTTGTCAAATTCCCATCGAATGTGTAGGTTTCAACTTCCCCAATACTGATTTTTGTTAGATTCAAGAAAGTTACAACACCCATTAATTGAGTACAGTCTGCATCTGAATAACATTCTGCACCTAAAACAAGGCTTTCTTTAACATAAAATTCGCCATATTTAGTTGCAGAATAATGCAATGGTTCGTTTTCAAATTCGCTTAAGGTTTCAATTGTACCGAATGAAACAGTCAGAGCAGTTG
>JAFQNY010000221.1 GCA_017395765.1 bacterium | reverse complement strand
TTATTGAATATGCGGATTTTGCTATATTTTTGTCATCTTTAATATAACTTCCATAAGTAAGTATGGTTCCCATGCCAATACTTAATGTGAATAAAGCTTGTCCAAGAGCGCATAAAAACATTTCTCCGTTGATTTTTGAAAAATCAGGTTTAAACATATATGCAAGCCCGACGCCGGCATTTGGTAAGTTCAGTGAATATATTACAAGCCCAATTAAAATTACTGCCAAAAGTGGCATCATTATGTTATTTGCCACCTCAACACCTTTTTTTATTCCTCGTGCGGTAAAGAAGATACAAGTGAATAAAAAGATTATTGTAAGTATACAAGTAGGTATTGAGTTTTGGGTAAAAGAAGAAAAGTAAGTTGCGTAGTTATTTGCTTCAAAGTCTGTGCAACCTAAATATATGTAATTAATTATCCAACCACCTACAACAAAATAGAAAGCTGCGACTAATATACAAGCAACCGGATTCATCATTCCCAAGTATTTAAACCTAGGGTTAATTGATTCATAAGCACCGATACATTCTTTTTGTGTAATTTTACCGATAGATAACTCAGCTAAAAGTGGAATAAAACAAATCGTTGTAATAAGTATTAAGTATGTTATAAGAAAAACTGCACCACCATGTTGTCCCATAATATATGGAAATCTCCAAATATTACCAAGTCCTACGGCAGAACCAATAGTAGCTAAAATAAATGCATATCGTGATGTCCAATTAGGTCTGTTTTCCATGCTTTTTTCTCTTGTTACTTCCATCATTACAATTATAGTACAAATTTCACTTTATTCTATAAGCTTTTTATATGAATTTAAACAGAAGTTTGAGCATGTTAAATATATGTGTAGGAGTGGGATTTGGGGTAGAAAATACAGGTATGAATATGAGAAATATGGGATTTTGGGTAAATTTTAATAAAGGGCTTTACAACAGATTATTTTTCTTATAGACTAGAGATATAATCCTCAGTAGCTCAATGGCGGAGCATTCGACTGTTAATCGAAGGGTTGCTGGTTCGAGTCCAGCCTGGGGAGTTTTTTATTGATTTAGAGCTTGAATTAACCTCAAGCTCTTTTTTAATGCCTGTTTCGGAAGTTCGATTGTTGGCATATTTAAGAGATAATTTGTACTGATTTTCTGCAATTGTTTGGAAGATTGGTCTTAGTTTTATATCAAACTTTTTGTCTTTATAAGTAATTTCTTCTGATATGATTTCTAAGATTTTTCTTCTTTGAGCTGTATTTCCTTTTAGGAAATACTCATAAGCATTGTCTGTAAACCCAAGCATAATGTCAGCTTTCTCATAGAATTCTCTATCTAATCTATCAATTTCATCAAGTTGAATTTTCAACCTATCTTTTTCATTTTGCCATTTATCATTTTGAGTTTTCCAAAAGTCATGAGTTATAGTGCCGTCCAATTTGAGTTCAAACGCATTTTCAATTCTGTTTTCTAAAGTCTGTATTTGCTTAATGATATTGTTCTTAACGTCTTTTGAATAGCCATTTTTAAGGTCATGGACTTTCTTTAATTCTTCTGAAATTCTTTCTCTAATTTCTTTAGGAATAATAATTAGCTTTAGGATTTCAGCAAAAGACTTATCAACTTTTAGTTCATTGATATAATCTCTTTTGCAATCCCCACCTTTATTACCTGTACAATGATAATAAATGTACTTGTCTTTTTTTAATTCAGCAGTTAAAAGACAATCACAATAGCCACATCTCATCATTCCAGTATAAGCAAAATCAATATTGTGTTTTCTTGTTTTATTAGGGTCAATAAGCCTGTCTTGAACTCTATAAAACAGTTCTTTTGAGATTATTGCACTATGTTTTGCATTCTCATAGATTTTATCCTCAAATTTAAATACTCCTGTATAGAAAATGTTTTTAAGTATATGCTCAATTGAAGTCTTAGGAATTCTCTTGCCTGTCTTACTTCTTAATCCATCTTTGTATAACTTATCTGATAGACTCCTTAATGTGTACATTCCACTATCATATAAGTTAAATGCTTGTTTAATGTAGAAAGCATAATTTTCATCAATGACAGTTGTTTTTGAGCCATCTTCTCTTGAAATGTTTTTATAGCCTATTGGTGCCTTATGAGGATATTCGCCTTGTTCAGCTTTTTGTCTTAATCCTGCAAGAGTTCTTGCACCGATAACCTTTCTTTCATATTCAGCAAAACTCATACCAATATTACGCATTAAATCGCCCTCTATGGTATTAACATTAGCTTCCGTTGCTGATAATAGAGTTATTCCTTTGCGTTCAAATAAAGGTCTTAATGCTCCATGATAATCTTCATTGTTTCTTGAAATTCTATCCAATCGCCAAATAATAACAGCTTTAACGTCATTTTTCTTTTTACTGCAGAAAGCCATTAAATCTTGAATTTCTGGTCTGTCTAAGTTTTTAGCAGATTTACCCTCATCAACAAAAGTTCTTATGACATAGTAGCCATTTCTTTCTGCAAATTCTAAACATTGTCTTTTTTGATTCTCAATACTAAAACCATGTTTTGCTTGTTCTTCTGATGATACTCTTGCGTAAATTACTGCTTTTTCCATTAACTTGACTCCTAGTCTAATTTTATACTAACTAAATCTTTGTTGCTACTACTTCATGAAGCTTCATGAAGTTTTGTGTCGTTATATATTTCAAAAAGCACATCAACGTAATCAACAAGCTGTCTTAAATCATCAGCTTCTGTTGATTTAACATCATTCTTTATTAGATTTATTGTTATGCCGTCAACGTGGAGTTCCATTAGCTTAAAACTCCTTTGTGGCTTTATTTATTTGTGTTTTAAAAATTTTTATAAAATTCATATAATTTTCTCCATTACAGAATTACAGCAAGCCAAAATACACCCCAAAGATAACGCTTGATTACCTTTGAGGTGTAATTAACTGCAAATTACAAAGAATTACAACCATTTACATTTTGCGAAAGTTCTTCGTAAGACAT
>JAFQNY010000220.1 GCA_017395765.1 bacterium | reverse complement strand
GGGCGAGGGGATTGACTTACAGACAAAAATACAATTTATATATTAAAAAATCCGTGCCTATTGGAGTGAGTAATCAATGTTAGCGAGACAGTAGCAGGGCAAGCACTGTTTGAGGGGTAAAATTTACCCCGAGTTTGCTTGCCTTTAGTCGAGCGTTACAATTGATTAACGAACGGAAATCCAGCACGGAGAGTTTCTTTGCGCCGCGTTTCTTTGCGGTCAAAGAAATGCGGCTATTAACTAATCTAAAAATAATAAATATTATGTACCTAACTAAAAAATAAATTTATTAAAATTTATTAACATATATTTGTAAAAAATATATGTGCATGATATTATTTTTATATATATTTTTTACATTCAACAATCACAATCTTATTTATATGTAACAAGGAGAAGAAAATGTTAGATTTTCTGTTTAAGAAAGAAGTTAGTTGCACAGATTCATTGAACGAATTTTACTCCCAATTAAGAGAAATGTATTCTTTTGACTCAATATCAGAAGAAAGAAAAGAGTACTTAAAATCAACAATGAACCATTACGGATACCTTCCTTATCCTCACATAAAAGCATTAGAAGAACTTTCTGATGCAGAAGTTTTATGGGCATTGGAATCAAAATGGGAAAATGAAGGTGTTTTTAAAGACGGAAAATTTAGCTTTGATAAAACAAGTACATTGGCAAGAAATCACGTTAAAAACTCAAGCTGGCTACAAAAGGAAGGTCATAATATTAAACTTATCAATCTTGCAGGGTTAGGTAACGGTAACACATCAGATTCTTGCGGAAAGTTTATGGATTGGATGAGACAACTTTTGATTCTTCCAACCGGAAACAAATCTAATAATATTTTTGCGACAACAATGTATTTAATACCGTTTCATCCTCGTGAATTCGGTTGCGCATATTTACCAACTGCAAGTTGCGTTAGTCCGAATTTACAAGATGATGTTATCTTTGAAAAAACCGGACTTAATGCTGATGAACAAGTAAAAATGTTTATTAAACTAACACAACTTGCAGGACATCCGGTTATTTACGATATTCTCCCGCAAACAGGCAGATTCTCCAAAATAGTTCTGACCACTCCGGATTGTGCCAGATGGTTTGATATCAATGCTTTAATCCAAGAGCTTTGCAAAAATGTTGATTTAATGTTAGAAAAAATTTCTGATAAATACTCTCAAGACGATTTAGCGATTGTTGGCGGAATCTACAAAAAAGCAATCAAAGGCGAGAGCTACGGAGATTTAACAGAACATTATCAAACCATATTCAATGAAATTGATGAATTATTA
Source organism: bacterium (assembly GCA_017395765.1). Taxonomy (GTDB): domain Bacteria; phylum Cyanobacteriota; class Vampirovibrionia; order Gastranaerophilales; family Gastranaerophilaceae; genus CAG-196. The sequence continues at coordinate 9,820 of JAFQNY010000220.1, read as the reverse complement.
AAAGAAACAAAAATATTCTTATCAAGTTCAATGCTTGAAAAAAGTATTCAAGACAGATTACATAAAAAAGCTAAAAGTATTATAAACAACATTGCCGGAAATTTACGCAACAAAAAATTAGGGGAAGATGAAATAACAAACCAAGGGGAAATAATCCAAGCTTTAATCAGCGAAGGAATGTGGCCGGCTCCGGGGGGAGCTTGGTGTTCAGCAGGCGTTCCGGTTTTTGATAAAATGAGTGAAGGAGCATCTTATCCAACATTTAAACATTACAAGTTTGACGGAGAAGACGTAACTCATTTTGCAAACCTGGATTGTCAAACACCTTATTATTTCGTTTGCTTGGAAAACGGAAAATACAACAATGATGTTATAAAATTCTTTATTGATTATATGAAAAATCTTCAAGAAGAATACAGTTTTGACGGATTCAGAGTTGACCACATCGATCATATTGTTGACGAAGTATCTGAATCAAACGGAACTCCTATAAGTTATAGAGCCCCTCGAAAAGTTTTAGGAATGCTTAATTCTGCGATGAAAGAAAAAACCCCTTATTTTGCGACTTTGGCAGAATATATGCTTTGGGATAATTTCTACAAAGAATACCATCAAGATATGAATTTTGATTTATTATGGGGTAACGATATTGTTTCTCAAAGTTATAAAAACCCTGAAACAATTGCAGATGACAATTTGTATTTATCGAACTATAATTCAAGTACAAAAAAATCAACTCAGTTATCAATATTAAAAACATACAACAATCAAGACGGCGAATTTGAAGCAATTGACAGATATCCTGCCCAATTGGGAAAAGAAGGAGCTTTATTTAAATGGTTTAAATACAAATTCCTTCCGGGCGGAAAACTTGCTCAAAGACCTGTTATGTACATTGATGGTGACGAATCATTTACTAACGGAGGAATCGAAAAAACTATCGGATCTGAAATTTCAATGAAAAGAGAAAAAGATTACGATTTCTTCTCTAAATTTGACGCTCTTGACAGGTTTGTAAAAAACAATTCTATTATTTGTGATGGAGAAGCTCATATTATAAGACAAGATGATGACGGATTTGTTGCATGGCAAATTCAAAAAGAAGGGCTTAAAAACTCAATTTTAGTTATTGCAAATTACAATTCTCCGACCGAAAAAATCTGCAAAGAAGAAAACGGTACTTCTTGGACTGAAATAAAAGAAGGCACAGAAATCTTTGATAAAACAATTGAACTTTCTTGCGATTATTCGATTGTTTCTGAATTTAGATTTGACGGAACAGACTATATAGAAGAAAAGTTCGTTGCAGCAACAAACTCTCTGTCTTTCGGAAAATTAATGCCTGCAGAATTTAAATTCTTTACGGTTTTAAAATAAGATTTTAGGGTCCTCTAGCGGACCAGTGATGGAGTATAAGTTACGATTAAGTAAACTACGATTAATTAATAATGGGATACAGCCGAGAGAAATCTCGGCTTTTATTTATTTTTATACATGATAAAATTTTTGTATGAGTGATTTTAAACATTATACAGTCATGCTTAAAGAGGCCGTCGATGCATTGGAATGCAAAGACGGGAAAATATACGTCGATTGTACGCTTGGCGGAGGCGGCCACAGTGAGCTTATTTTAAAACGAATTTCTCCAAACGGGAAACTTGTTTCTTTTGATATTGATGATGAAGCTATAGCACATTCTAAAGAAAGACTTAAAAACTATTCTAACTTAACTATAGTAAAATCCTCTTATACAAATATTAAATCAGAGCTTTCAAAACTTGGTATTGAAAAAATAACAGGTGGAGTTTTATTAGACTTAGGAGCGTCTTACCATCAATTAACAAAAGCCGAACGAGGTTTTTCATTTTCAAAAAATGCGCCGTTAGATATGAGATTCAATATGCAAGCAGATTTCTCAGCTTATGATGTTGTTAATTCATATAAAGAAGAAGACCTTGTCAGAATTTTTAGTGAATACGGGGAAGAAAGATTTTCCAAAAGGATTGCCAAAAGGATTGTAGAAGAAAGAGCAAAAAATAAAATAAAAACTACAGGAGAACTTGCAGATATAATAGTTAACGCAACCCCGAAAATTAAATCTGCCATACATCCTGCAACAAGGGTTTTTCAAGCTATCAGAATCGAAGTTAACAATGAGTTAAAAAATGTAAATTTTGTACTGCATGATATATTGGATTTATTAGAGAAAGATGCTATAATTTCTGTAATAAGTTTTCATTCTTTAGAAGATCGAATTGTAAAAAGAATCTTTAAGTTTGAGAGTTTGAAGTGCAGATGCAATGATATGATTTGCAAATGCCCACCGCCAAAAATAGAATTGGTCAACAAAAAACCTATTATGGCGAGTGAAGAGGAGATAAGGGAAAATCCACCGTCAAGGAGTGCTAAATTAAGAATAGCGAGGTGTATTTCCTAATTATTGAGATTTGGGAGTAGGTAATTGGTTTACGCTTTTAAAAGTTATAACAACAATTCACCATATAAAAGGGATAATAAACAACAAGCTTTAGATAGCATCATCAAAAGATTTTCGAGAGAGCATACTGTCAGCTATATGACATATCCTGCAGAAAAAAAATCTTTTGTAGATAAATCTGTTCAAAATTTAGCTAATAATAGTATAATAGAAGGGTACTTCCCTAAGGAGAATTTAATTCGACAAATGGCTATTAAACGAATAAACAAAATTTTATGTATATTAATAAGTCTTTTGATAACTGTCGTAGTTGTAAGTTATTATTTTGTTGTTTCTTGTGAAATGAAACTAAACGAAATTAATCATCAAACAATACTTCTAAACACGGAAAATGCTGACTTACAAAACAAACTTGATTCTTTAAAATCTTTTAGTAATGTCGATCAAACATTCCAAAAAAATAATATGCTTAAAAAAGCTGGACAAGTAATTGAAGCACCGGAAATTACGGTTGACAACGCTGAGAATATAAAAAAATCTACAAAACGAAAAATTTTCCAACACGCAATTGGATTTTAAATACAAAAAAAAAGAGTTTTTATAAAAAACTCTTTTTTTATTTAATTTAATTTTTCTTATTTTTTAAAGAAACTCTTTCCGAGCTTTTTCAAAAACATTACGCCATTTTTCATGCTTTGGGAATTCATTGATATCTTTTCACCTGCAGCATGCACAAATTGGCCATTTTCAAGCTTAGCTCGTCTTATTATTGAACGACTGCCCAATTTTTCAAGCATACAATAACAAGTAACACCTGCACTTAAATAATAGAAAATTGTTTTTTCAGGCAAATCAATATCCGAAGGAAACTCAATTTGTTCAATATTAACTGTATTTAATTGCGGAATCCTTGTGGTTGAACCGTTCGAATCTTTGTAGTTTTCCCAATATTCACGTTTAATACCTGAATTAGTCATCAAAGGTATAACGACATTACCGTCAGCTCCTTGCATTAAATAAGCAAAAGCATCCGGCGTATATTCAGAAGTTGTTGTTACCCCATCTTTAGTCGTAGTATAATAATCAACAAGTTTGCCACCATTCAAAGAATCGGTAATCAAATACGGAGTACCGTCATTTAAAGGTGCTAAAGCCGGATCTTTTCTCCAAGCCATAATTTCTTCAAAAGAAGATTTTACACTGTTTACATAATTTTTTAACGGACCTTGTAAAGTATCTGAGATATTAGTAACACCTCTGCTTCTAACAAATTCATTTTTGGTTTTGTAATCAAATCCCAATCCGCAATATATATCTCTTAAGAATGTTGTAGGAACACCCGGAAAACCTGCTAAGTAAGATAAGTTCAGCAATGCTTTAGTTACGGATGAAGCAGTTGCTTCTTCGAACAATTTAGCATAGATATTATTAGCTTTTTCAGAGCTAAACAAATCCGGATTATTAGCACGGTATTTTGTTTGTTCTAAAATCATTTTAATAGAATGCCTAAAATCAGCCGCTCCAAAACCTTCTTTTTTCATTGTATCTTCATACTTCTCATAAACAGGTAAAGCACTGCGATGAGAATCTATCATATTTCTGTCGTATTTTCTGACAAATTTTTCGATACCTGTTTTTAATTTAGCGATTTCTTCATCTGAAAAATTAGCTTGATTAGCATAAATTGCATCATTAATAATAACTGCAATTTTTGCAATAGTTAAATCAAATTCATCGTAATTTTCCCTTAAATCTTTTTCTTGTAAAAGATATCTCATCAAGTTTTTATTATTTGAAGTGTTGATATCTGTAGCATCTTCATAAGACTGATCAAGAGTATTTTTACGAATAGGAGAATTTTCTTTAAATTGAAGATCATGAGCTGTCAAAATTCTTAAAACAGAATCTCGTTTTGAACCAAGATTAATACCGGCTTCTTTTGCAATTGTATCCAAAACTTTTTCAAAAGAAGATAACTCATCAATATCAATTGTTCTATAATTAACAGATTTACCTTCTCCCAAATAGTTACCGTTAATTATATCAACTAAAGCTTCTTTCATCATAGCTTTTTCTTCTGAACTTGCTACACTGTCAGGCAGAACATTTATACAATTACGTAACAATTGAGAAACAGCAATAGCTTTAGCGCTAACTGTTCTAAAATAATTAGGATTTTTAAGGTTAACTATGATTTCAGGTGAAAGCTTAGCAACTTCATCACAATTTGTTAACTCTGCCATTGCAAGTCGTCTTGACCAAAAATTTACATCACCTTTTTCGCTAGGTTTTGCTGAAAGATCTGCGAATAATAATCCTAAATTGACAGCATCGTTAAACAATGTACTTGGTTTATCATGGTTATCCATAAATGTGTATAACAACCTTGTAAAATCTTGAGGTTTATGATTTATAAGAGTTTTTAATTTTTGAGCAAAAACAGTTATACCCTTTCCGCCACCTCCATTTTCAGGATTGTAAGCAACAGTTTCTGAACCATCGGTAAAGGTATATGAATACGCAGCTTCGGAAGTTATACCGGCATTCATTAATGCATTAATTGCATCAGCTTCAGAAGCATATTTAACCCCTAATTTCCGTAAATTATCTGTATATTCGGATTCTGAATTATCAGAAGCAGCACATCCGGCGATTAATCCTATTAATTCCTTAACATTAGTAATTTCAGCAATAATTACGGCATTTGGTCGTACTGACTTTATTCCGTCAGCAAACTCTTTCCAAAACGCTACGACATTATCCCAAGCTTGATCAAAAGTCATTTTACGATTTCTTACCGCATCCATATCAACCATATCTTTTGCAGCATCCAAGCGCCAAGGAAGAATTAAATGGGTTTTATCTAACATTGCTTCCGAAATCTTAAAAGTCAATTCATTAGTTCCGACAATCTGATTGTTTATAACTGAAGCAACAAATGAAACATCTTCTTCCGTTAAATTTTTGATACCATTTTTCATGTATTGAACTAATTTATTAGCTTCATCTTCCGGAGACATTCCTCTTATACCAAGGTTTTCAGGAGCGGATGTTTTACGTTGAGTTGCGTAATCATATTTAATCTCTCCTGATTCAAGTGTTAATTTAGTTGTTAAATTTTCTCGCATTACGGATTTTAACAATGCATACTTTGCAATCTCTTGCCCCATCAAATCAACAACATATTCACCATAGACAGTATAAGAACCATCCGGATTCAACAATTTAGTTTCAGAGTTTTCATTAACTTGAGCTATTACTTTATCTGCAAAAGCTTTTAAATCCTCTGTATATAAAGAAGTTGTTTTATCGTAAACAGCTTTATTTTCTTTCAGAATATGCGGATCACCTTGCTGATACAATTCAAATCTTGATTTTCCGATATAATCAGGATGTGTAGCTAAGTTTGTAATGTAAGGTGAAGCAAGGATTCCGACTGTTTTATCAGCCAATTCTAAAGAATCTAATTGTAATTTCATCAAAGATTTAATTGTTACCTCATCCTTGGATAAAACACCCTTTGGAGATAATTCATATAAATCATCTATAATATTTTCAACCGCATCATCCGATAACGCAGCGCTAGGCGGAATCAAATTTTCACTGACTAATTTATTCAAACCTTCTGCTGTATCAATGTTGCCTATTGTTTTTATTAAATGTAAATTTAATGCATCAGAATACTTTTGAGTCCAGTATTTACCGGATTGTACAGCCATATCTCTGACTTGATAAGTTCCGATTTGCATTTTTTTGCGAACAGCATCTCTTTCAACAGGATCTGTTATATTAGCTAACACATTTGTTTCATCATAAGGCGACAAGAAATACGACATTTTTACCATATCTGTATTAGCATCCCAAACAAAAATTCCGCCATCTCGTTTGTAATTAAATTTAAAGTTTGAGAATTGTCCGATAAACATCGTTCCCTCAGGAGAATACAAATCTATAGGAGTTTCTTCTGTTTTATTAAATCTTGCAAATTCTCTTAATCTGTCAGCATGTTCTTTCGGATTAACTGCAAATACATAATTGATAACAGTATCATTATGAGAATTAATGTCGATATATCTGCCTTCTTTAAAATCTCTGTATCTGTCAATCGGCTCATCAAGCTTACTCAATTGCTCTTCTGTAACCATTGTTTTATCATACAATTGAATCAATGTTTCTTTATTTGGATCATAATCTTTGCTTTTTACTACAGAATTTGTTTTAGGGTCATAAATATGCGTAGGGTTAATAACTCTATGTGATATATTTTTTTTATTATTTGGAATGACACCCAATGAAATCGGAGCGTTTTTAAGCCCGCTCATTCTGAACCAATAATAAGGTTGAGCATCGTGTCCCGCCCATCGTAATGCATATTGAAAATGAACGCCCTCAAGACCTTCAGAAGTAAAAGTCCCGTCATTAACCATTGTCATGCTACGCTTAAACAAACCTCTGGCAAGTTCGTTAAAATCATTTATTGTACCCATATCATCAGAAATTTGTTTATTATTTTTATTCCAATATCCGTGATGCGATTTATTATCAGCACCTGCAAAAGGGTTCAAGAATATAACGTCAGTTGTCTTTGCTAATTCATCCAAATCATGAATAATACCGACCAATCCTCCCCCTGGATTTGAAGAAAAATGTGTTATTGTATTTTCAGCAGCTATTTGCAATTGAGGATCTTCATGGATTATATCAGTTTCAAAATCTCTATACACCCCAGGTCTATGAACTTTTGGCATTATTAATGCACCTGAACCTAAACCTTGAACCGCACCGATATTAGTAGGTAAAAAAGTCGCAAATTGTCCGGTATTTCCGATACCAATACCTAATCCGCTATCTTTATATGAATCTTCTTTTCCGTTAGATTTTAGAAAAACTTTGTAAGCTAAAGGTTCTCCCTCTTTAAAATTATAATGTTCTCTGAGTTTATTTAATGTTACTGTTGCACCTTCTTCAGAATTTATCGGCAATGTGTAAAAAGATTCTTCTTTAGCATTGTAAAACGGAAGAGTATATTGAGGCAAACCACGCTCAATCAAATCTGTTTGTTGCGGTTGTTCTAACTTGTAAAATTTAATTTCCGCTTGAACTTTTTCATGATCATGCGGATAATTAAAGCGCAATTGTTTCTCCCCGTAATCATTAACTTCTCGTTGATAACCTTTAAATACTTGTTTCTTTGGAACATTAATAATTTTGTTTACAAACACTATTCTACTCCTTCATACACATGTAAGAAAAATTCTAAAAAGTTTTTTTGCTAGTATAAACTTTGTTCTGCGAAATATTTTTACAAATTTTAATATTGTACTTAATACACACATTCTCGCCTGTTTATTGGTTCGATTGTATCTTAAAAAAAAGATAAAATCAAGAGTTCAGATTGCTAAAAAAAAGAATAAAACAACAAAACTTTTAAAACTTAAACGTCAACATTAGCCATCATATTTACTAATGTATCAATAGTATTTTGCATGTTAACACTATCAGAGGTTCGTTGTTGTAAAAACGCATTAATTTGCGGCATCATTTCAATTGCGGTATCTAATTTAGGATTTGTCCCTGGTTGATACATACCAACATCAATCAAGTCTTTGTTTTCACGATACATTGCTAAAATTTTTCTCATTTTAGCAGCGGCCTCTTTATGTTCTTTAGAGGCAATAGCTGACATAAGACGTGAAATACTTCCAAGAACATCTATTGCAGGGTAGTGATTTGATTCAGCAACTTTTCTTGATAAGAATATGTGACCGTCAGTAATACCACGCACAGTATCGACAATCGGGTCATTAATATCATCACCTTCCATTAATACTGTATAAAAAGCGGTAATTGAGCCTTTCTCACTATTACCGGCTCTTTCAAGCGCTTTTTGTAACCAAGAAAAAATTGAAGGCGGATAACCTTTCATTGTTGGCGGTTCACCAATTGACAACCCAACTTCACGTCCAGCCATCGCACAACGAGTAATCGTATCTGTCATTAAGAAAACTTTTTTACCTTGATCCCTAAAATATTCACAAACAGCTGTCGCAGTTAATAAACATTTTTGACGAATTAACGGAGGTTGGTCACCTGTTGAACAAACCAAAACAGATTTCTTCATCCCTTCAGGACCAAGAGCATCCTCAACAAACTCTTTAACTTCCCTTCCACGTTCACCAATCAGAGCAACGACGTTTACATCTGCATCAGAGTTTCGTGCAATCATACCCAAAAGAGTACTTTTACCAACACCTGAACCTGCAAATAAACCCATACGCTGACCGCAACCGAAGGTCATACAGGAATCGATTGCTCGAACACCGGTTGAAAACATTTCTGTAATAATCGGTCTTTCAAAAGGTCCTGGGGGAGGGCCTTCAACATTTCTCCAAAGCGCACCTGTTGTATCCATAGGCTTACCGTCAATCGGTTCACCCATAGGATTAATCAACCTACCCAATAAAAACTCTCCGACAGGTATAATAATAGGTTTACCTGTTGTTTGAACCAAACTGCCCTGACCGATTCCGGCACCGTCATACAAAAGTAACAATTGTGCCGCATCACCTTTGAATGCAACAACTTCGGCAGGCTTCTTTTCACCATTAGCAGCTTCGATATAACATAAATCACCAATCTTCAAACCCGGAAGTTTTACTTCAACCGTCAAGCCCAAAAGCTTCGAAACACTTCCTTTAAACTGGTATAAATCGACATCCTCAAGTCGTTTTCGCACGATTGATTTTAAACTGTCTAAATACTCTTGATTTACGCCTTCCATAAGATTAGTTTAGCATGTTTATCCTGTTTTAACAACAAAAAGATGCATTTTTTAAATGCATCTTTTTGATTTTTCTATTTAATATAAAACGTATTAAATAGCAAAAAATAATATTTACAGTTAGTAGGTCAGGCACTGCCTGATAATAACTTTTATTCAATACAAAAAACGAAGGTTGTGCGTATGCACAACCTTCAATCTTTTTTAAGTAAATCATCAAGCTAGTAGTTTTACTACCAGACCCAATTATTTACCCCCCTCTACAACTGCTTGAGCTGCAGCAAGTTTTGCTTGAGGGATGCAGAAAGGAGAACAAGATACATAGTTCAAACCAATCTTATGGCAGAACTTAACTGAATCAGGATCCCCACCATGTTCACCACAAACACCACCAACTAGGGCAGGGTTCACAGCTTTACCTTTTGTCATAGACATTTCAACTAACTGTCCAACACCTTTTGTATCAAGTGTTTCAAATGGGTTAGATGGAAGGATTTTTTGTTCAACATATCTGTTTAAGAACTTACCTTCAGCATCGTCACGAGAGTAGCCGAATGTCATTTGAGTTAAGTCGTTAGTACCGAATGAGAAGAATTCTGCGT